>NZ_JAITJM010000048.1:0-74741 GCF_031278955.1 Candidatus Endomicrobiellum cubanum
CAAGTTCTTACTAAGACATCTAATGCTGATGGTGCTATTGCTTGGACTAATATACCAGAAGAAGTTCCTGATGGTGGTACTACGGGTCAAGTGTTAGCAAAAGCATCTGCTACAGATAAAGACGTTACCTGGGTTGATCCTCCAACTAGTAGTGGCGATTCTATTGAGCATGTGGAAATAACAAAGAGTAATTATGATGCGTTATCTCAAGCCGAGAAAGAAGACCCAACTAAAATATATCTTATATTAGATGGTGGCGAAAATTATATTACAGTTAATCAAGGAATAACATATGCTGGATATGTATTAACGGTAAACGATGAAGGTAATGTTATACCAAAAATGGGTAGTGGGGTTGACGAGCTTCCTTCTGGAGGTACTACAGGTCAAGTTTTAGCTAAAGCATCTGCTACAGACAAAGATGTTACCTGGGTTAGTCCTACAGCAGGAACGAACGGTTTACCAAATGGTGGTACAACTGGCCAAATGCTTATAAAAGCTTCTTCTGTTGATGGCGATGCTAATTGGAATAATATACCAGAAGAAGTTCCAACAGGTGGTAACGCCGGTCAATTACTTGGAAAAGCATCTGCTACAGATAAAGACGTTACCTGGGTTGATCCTCCTAGTACAAGTGGGGGCGGCATACCTAACGCGGGTCTCACGGGGCAAGTCCTTACTAAGACTTCTACTGTTGACGGAGCGGTTGCCTGGGTTAATGTTCCTATTGAGTTGCCTTCTGCTGGAACTAAAGGACAATTACTTGCTAAGAAAACAAATACCACAGGAGATGTAGAATGGGTTAGTCCTTCTAGTTTTACTGGAGTTGATCATATTGATCTTACAAGCGCTGAGTATTGGGCGCTAACTCAAAGTGAGAAAGAAGATCCAACAAAGTTATATCTTATAACAGATGATTTACCAAATTATGTATTAGAAAATCAAGGAAGCACAAATTCAGGAAAAATATTAGGTATTAATAGTGCGGGCTTAGTTGCACCTGTTGAACCTTCTGGTGGATCTGGTACTGTTGAATGGCCTACTGGCGGAACAACTGGTCAAGTACTTGCAAAAGCATCAAGTACGGATGGCGATGTAGAATGGATGAGCATACCAGAAGAAATACCGACTGGTGGAACAACCGATCAAGTGCTTGCAAAATCGTCAAATACAAACGGCGCTGTTAAATGGATGACTATACCAAATGGAATACCTGTTGGCGGAAGTACTGGCCAGGTACTTGGAAAAGCATCTGCTACAGATCAAGATGTTGCTTGGCTTACAATATCTAGTAGTGGAACTGGTGGAAAAGCTCCTTCTACAGATCCTACTAATACATCTAAAAAATATATGGCTTTAGCAGTATATGATAGTGCTACTAGTGCTTGGACGTATGTTTGGGAAGAAGTTATTTACTAGGAGGTTAATATTATGAACGATGATAATATTAATGAAGTTAAGAAGCGTAAGCTTATTCTTTCAGAAAAAATGAAAGAAGAAATTAAAGAATATGCTAAAAAACTTGCTTATCCTATAGATAAGGATGCTTTCGATGATCACAACCACATTAAAAACCCCAGCATATGAAGAATTATATAAACCACAAATAGATAAAGCAACTGCCTTATGGAATATAGCACTTCCTAATTCAGATGATATTACTATTGATTTTTCATTTGAAAAACTCGCGAGTAATGTATTAGGACAAGCTACCCCAGATACTTTTTCTATGAATTTAAGTTCTAGTCCTTTTTTAGCTATCTATGCTATACCAGAAACAGGACATATGACTTTTAATTCTGATAGTTATACTCTTGATACATCAAATTCATATTATTCAACGTTTTTTCCTGTAGTATATCATGAAATGGCGCATGTGTTAGGATTTGGTACGTTATGGAATATTGATTTAACTTTATTTTCTGATTTTTATACATATCTTGTGTTAAACTATCCTCAATATGCTGCTCTTGAATATGCTAATAAAGTTCTTGATACAACAGATCGAACAAAATTTATAGGAAGAAATGCTTTAGCAATGTGGAGAAGTGGTATTCCTGGTCATGAGGAAGATACTTTTGTTCCTATAGAAAACGAAGGTGGCGAGGGTTCAATATATTCTCATTGGGATCAAAGTAATATTGATTATTCTGATTATCGAAATCGTGATTTTAAGTTTGAACTTATGACCGCTGGATTAGAATTACAAGGTTCAACTAATGAAATTGTTGATGTATTTTTATCATTATTAACGATTGCTTCATTAGAAGATATTGGATATTCGGGAAATAGATGGAAAGCTAGTAATAGATTTAATATGATTATGAAGGGAGCTATTTAATATGCCAATAGCATCTTCTGAATTTGTGGTGGCATCTTTAGAAAATTTTGTTCTTGATCTTACGGCTGATGGTAAACTTGTGCCTAGTGGTGGAGCAGCCAATACAGTTCTTACAAAATCATCTACTGCTAATGGAGCTTTAAAATGGGCAACCGTTGGTACAAATGCAAATTTAATAAATACTACTCATAAAGTGACTATTTTTGGTACTGGTAGTGTAACAGAGTTTGTTATAGTTCATAATAAAAACGCCGATGTAATGAGTGTTAGTTTAATAAATAATGTAACGTCTATAAGCGTTGATCCAACGCTATATTCTTGGACAGAAACAGATGCTAATACTTTAAAAATAATATTTTTTACAGCGCCAACAAGTAGTGACGCTTTTATTGTAAGGGCGTTGTTTGGGTAAAAACAATGGGCATCTTAGATAGGAGTATAGTTAAATATAAAGATAAAGAAATTACTTCTTTAATTAAAGAAAATCAATCTATTTCCGATCTTGGTAAAAATAATAAAATATATAATTTTGTTAATGTAATTAAGTTTGATGATTTAACTTTACCTTATCTTACTTTTGTTGGTAATGATGCTTCTTTTGAAATAACTCCAATTCATATCAATTCTGGGGTTTTAGAATATTCAACGGATACTATTAATTGGACGCAAATACCATCTAGATCCACAACATCAACTGGAAGTGTTTCTACAATTTATATGCGTGGAAAGATGAATACAAATAGATTATATTTATATTATAGTTATGATCCTTGGAAATTGTTAAATGTAACAGAAGTAAGAATATATGGTAATATTAATGTTCTGTTAGATTATGAAAATCCACCGACAACAGTATTAGATTCTTGTTATTTTTCGATGTTTCAGGAATGTACAAATCTTATAAAAGCACCTGCTTTACCAGCTACTGGTTTGGGTGTTAGTTGTTATGAGAGTACATTTTCTGGTTGTACAAGCCTTAAAGAGCCACCCGTATTACCAGCTACTACTTTAACTGAAGGTTGTTATAGGAGTATGTTTTCTGGTTGTACAAGCCTTAAAGAGCCACCCGTATTACCAGCTACTACTTTAGCTGAAGGTTGTTATACGAGTATGTTTAATAATTGTACAAGCCTTAAAGAGCCACCCGTATTATCAGCTACTACTTTAGCTGAAGGTTGTTATAGGAGTATGTTTAATAATTGTAGAAATCTTAAAGAAGTGCCTATATTACCAGCTATTATTTTGGCTGAGGAATGTTATGCATTTATGTTTCAAGGTTGTTATGGGCTTAAAGAACCTTCAAGTTTAGCAATAACAACATTAGCTATTGGCTCTTGTACGTTTATGTTTAGATATTGTATAAACATTAAACTTTATGAAACATCAACATCCGAACACAATCGTCCTTGGCGGTTGCCATTAACTGGAATTATTAATAACATTCCAACTGATGCTATTCTAGGTATGTTTACAAACACTGGTGGAGAAGTTACCAATATTAATTTACATACAACATATTATTACTGAGTTTGTGGGTGATAAATAATGGGAATTGGAAGTATATCGAATGGTAATAATATTAAATATAAAGATCAATTAATAACGGGACTTATGAAAGAGGTCGCTCCGATTTCTGCATGTTATTATAAACAAATATATTATAGGTTATTTTTAAGTGCTCCTGTTTCTTATGCTCATTTACCTTATGTTAGATTTGTAGGAGATAATAGTAATTTTTATATAAAACCCCGTTATTCAAATACTGGAAGTTTGGAATATTCTTTTGATACCACCACTTGGACAACTATACAAAGTGGTAATGAAACTCCTACTGGTAAAATCATTTATATGCGTGGCAAGATGGATTCGGCAGCATTATTTACTAGTGGAGTTTCTAGTAATATGTGGAAGTTTTTTAATACGAGTCGAGTTGAAATATATGGTAGTCTTAATAGGTTATTAGATTATGAGAATGATATAACAACATTAGAAGATGATTGTTTTTCTAATATGTTTCTTGATTGTTCAAATCTTACTATTCCTCCAGAACTTCCAGCTACAACATTGGGCGATAATACATATGGATATATGTTTACAAGTTGTACAAATCTAAAAAAAGCTCCAATTTTACCAGCTACTACTATAGGTGAAAATTGTTATGCTGGAATGTTTTCATATTGCACAAGCCTTAAAAAACCACCAGCTTTACCGGCTACTAGTTTGGGCGTTGGCTGTTATTTAAATATGTTTGGAAATTGTATAAGTCTTGAAGAAGTTCCGACTCTACCAGCTACTATATTGCAAGATAATTGTTACTATATGATGTTTGAAAACTGTGAAAGTTTACTTAATACTCCAGACTTACCAGCTCTCGTCGCTACTGATAATTGTTATTATGGTATGTTTATGGGTTGTACAAGTTTAGAAATAAATTCTGCTACGATGCTACCAGCGACAACGTTAGGGAATAGTTGTTATCGTGAGATGTTTAGTGGATGCACAAGTACAGCGGGTCCACCAATATTACCTGCTTTAACTTTAACTGATTATTGTTATGCTGAGATGCTTGCTGGATGTACTAATATTAAAGTTCAGACAACACAAAAAGGTCCCGATTTTATAAGAGTACCATGGAGAATACCATATTCTACTGAGGATGGTACAATGGGTCAAGGAAGTTTGGATGATATGTTGCTTAATACTGGTGGAGCTATTACTGGGACGCCGAGTATAAATACTCAATATTATTGGGGTAATTAAATTTGTGGGTGGTGTTAAATGTTAAAATCTTATCATTCTAAAAGACGCTGTTATACAGAATTAGTATTATTAAAAACTTTTGAAGAACGATTTGATTATCTTAAGTTGGTTGGGGTAGTGGGCGAAGCAACTTTTGGTTATGACCGTTACCTCAATCAAGCTTTATATTGTTCTTCATATTGGAAAAGAATACGAAATAATGTTATTTTAAGAGATGGAGCGTGCGATCTTGGGATTAAGGGTTATGATCTTTATGGTAATATTACCGTTCATCATATGAATCCCATAACAATGGACATGATAAACGATCGTCACGAGTATGTTGCTAATGAAGAATACCTTATATGTGTTAGTTTTGATACACATAATGCAATTCACTTTGGTTCTCGTACCGGTGCTGATATTACTTCAAAATGGAAGATAATTGAACGTACACCTAATGATACTATACCTTGGAGGTAACTACTTATGCCGGACGAAGAAGTTAGAGACGTTGTTTTTCAAATGGTGCATTTAAAAGATGATACTCCTATATCCGAGCTATATGCATTTATATTAGAAATAGATGAAAACAATAATATAATAGTAGTTGCTGCAACTCAAACAGATGAAGATGGCAATGCTACATTTACAGAATTAGAGGTTAATAAAGAATTTATATTTGACGTTCGTAATAAACTTAAAGAGGGTGAGAGTTATATAGATCATCCATTTTATTGTGATAAATTTTATGTTACAATTGGTAATAAATATTTTATGGGTAATCCAATATTTTTTACTATTAAACCGGGTTCACCAAATCCTGTAGTAACGAAAGTTCCTGTTTCTGTTTATGAGAATTATTCATCTTATTTTAAATGGGAAGAATTTAAACAAATGATGAGTGATAATAGTCATTTAACTTATAATAGAATAGCAGAAGCTAATCAATCTGTTTCATATCCATTATATTATTGGAGTAGCACTTCTACTCATAATACTTATGTTTATATTGACGAAATGTTAAATGATTATTTAAATGGTTCAGAGTATAGTCTAAATAATGATGGTGAAGGTGTAATAATGCCTAACGGATATGTTGTTTTTCCATTATCAAATTATAAAACAGCACAAAGTTACGGCGGTATTACTCGTGCAATAATAAATCCTAAATTTGTTTTAGATACTAGTGGAAAATGTAAAGGTCATTATTTTATAAGTCATGGTGTAAGCGGTTTAAGTAATGGTAGTTATATTTTAAGAGATTTTAATTATATTAAAGCTGTGTTTGATGATGATGTGAGCGCAAGTTTTTCTTATACTGGAATAAATTTAACTTATAATCAGTACGATGATACATATGAATCACAAAGTATTGGAAGTTCTGAGTTTTATTTTCCAAGTACTGGTAAAACAGAATCCTTAACTGTATATTGGAAAAACGTTTCTCCTTACTTTATGCCTGATGGAATAACTTTATTTAATTATAATTCTATTTATTTATTTACTAATCAATATACCACGGTTGCAAATGGTTTATATTCTTTAGAAATATATAATTATCTTGGCGATCTTATTACTACAAATACTACACCGAGCACAATGACTGATACTAATGGTGTTTCGTGGGCTATTGGAAAAATAGTATTTAAAAAAATAGATTTAAATGATAAAACTAAATTTAGAACTCACAATACGGCGTTAATGTTTGTATATAATGGTACGAAGTATAGTAGTACTTTATGGCTTAAAACAGAGAATGATTATGAACTATTTGAGCCAGATCAATTAAATGATGGAGATTATGTTTTTCATATTGGAGGATCGGCGCGTGCTACATATAATGCAACAACTAAAAAATGGACTATAGTACAAGCGCCTAATACTAGATATGGAGAATATATTAATAGTGATTTTAAAGGAATATATAATACTGTCGAAGAACTTAGAACAGAATACTCTGGTGGATCAGCTTCTGATTATGCTTTTGTTAATGGCGATTTATATATTGGTACAAATGGTTGGGAATTAAGCTCTCTAGAATCAAATATCAGCATTGGTTCAGAAGAGAATGAAACGATGCTAGATTTATTTAATATGCCAATACGGATGTTAAAAGAAAATTTTTGGCAAAATTGTTATTTTAAAGGTCTCAATCCATTTAATACAATCTTTTTTTCAAGTCCTAGATACATTACAGATAAAGAAACGGGGCAATATATTGAATCTCCTGGAAAGATATTGGTAGAATGTGATGAAAAAGGTGTTGAACACGAAGTTTTATTAAAACAATTATTTAATATTGTAGATATTTTATATAAAAAAGACGATCATGTTTTTAGTATGGAATTACCAAATCATATAGCATTAACAAGAGATGAATTAAAAGAACACGAAGGTGCTGATCCAGAAAAGGAAACATATAAAACACCTAAAAAAGTTATAGATAGATATGTTGTTAAAGGATTTAATTTAAATATATTTTTTACAATTGAATGTAGTTCGTTTGTAACACCAGAAGGTATGATAATTTTATATAATGATTTGGGTTTTACTATTTATAATTTATTAAATCCAACACAATTTGAAAAGAATTATTATCTTATATTTCCAGAAAATATTACAAGTCGCCCAAAGTGTATTCTTGGCCCAAATGGAAAATTATATTTTTTATATAATGTTAGAGATAATAAGGTTTATACAACAATACCTGCTGCCTACACGTTGACTATTATGGAATTAGATTGGTATGCTCAAGTATATGATGAAATTGGAACAATAGATGTTCCTATAATATATACCGTAAATGATTTTTTTAATGATGCGTCGCATGTATATGCAAACGTATCAGATTCAGATAAACAATCTTATATTAATCAAATAAAAAGATATAATCTTGGTGTTGGTGAATATTTACATGTTGGAAAAAATGATAATGTTTTTACAAGTGTATATGTTGGAGCTAGCTTTGATGTAAATAGTTCGTCGAGTATTATGTTTATTATGTTCTTAATAGAAATTGATATTATTAACAGAACGTTAGTAAGAGCTATTCCAGTTCCTTCTAAAACAATTCATCAAATAAATTTATTGCCAAATGGTAATCTTATGTGGGTTGGTAGAGATATAACAAGAAGTACATTCACGGTTAGTGGAAGTGCTTTTCAAGTTCCGTCGGCTATTATGGAGTATAATATAGATACACAAGAAATCATAGAACACGATATTAAAGATTATATAGGATCGATTGCAAGATCACATCCTGCGCCATTACCGAATGGTGGGTTTTGTGTTGGACGTTGGACTATGTTCTATCCAGATCAGGGAAAAGATATTGAGTTACCAATAAAATCATTTTTGACAAATTTTATATAATGTGTGGTGGTAAATAAAATATGGACAGTATATTAACATCAATTAAAAAACTTCTTGGTATTGAAGAAAATTATACACATTTTGATGTAGATATAATAATGCAAATTAATGGGATATTTTCGGTTTTAGAACAAATAGGTATTGGACCTATTGGTGGTTTTAGTATAAAAGACAAAACAACTAAATGGAAAGATTATGAGACTGACGTAAGTTATGATATGCTTAAAAGTTATATTTATTTAAAAGTAAGATTATTATTTGATCCTCCACAGAATTCATTTCTTGTTAATTCTTTTGAAAAACAAATTTCAGAACTTGAATGGCGTTTAAACATTAAAGAAAAAGTTACTATTTAAAAAAACAAAGGTGTTGATAACGTTGAATCAAGAAGAATTTAAGCATTATGGTATTCTTGGTATGAAGTGGGGTGTTATAACAAAGATAGATAAAAGATCTTCTGATAGAAAACGGGTCGATAGTATTTTATCAAAAAAACCATCAGAAATGACTGATCAAGAATTATCAGATATAATAAGACGTATTTCTTCAGAACGTCAAGTAACGGCGTTGACTCAAAAACCACCAAGTATATTTAAACGTAGTATGACTTCTATCGGAAAGCAGCTGGTTAAACCAGTCGCCAAAGCAAGTGCTTCTGTTTTATTAAATAAACTTATAAAGAAAAATAAAGCTAAAGCCGAATCTGATACTTCAGAAAAATCAAAACAAGCACGAGAAGATGTGGATGAGTTTTTGAGAGTGTTTAAACAACAATTTTTGAAATAATTTAAAGGAGTAGATAACGATGGAACTGTCAAATACAGCGGTTCCATATTATTATGGATTATTTAGAGACGCTGTTTTAGCAGGTGAAATACCAGTAAATAAAGAAATTTCAATGGAAATGAACCGTATTGATGCTTTAATTGAAAATTTATCAATTTATTATGATAAAGAAGCCGTTGATGGATTTATCTTATATTGTGAACAAGAGCTTACATTAACCGATGGATCTGATCTTATGTTACTTGATACATTTAAACTTTGGTCAGAACAGATATTTTGTTGGTATTATTTTATTGAACGAAGTATTTATGATCCTAATCTTAAAAAATATGTTAATAAGCTTATTAAAAAACGTTTAATTAATAAGCAATATCTTATAGTAGCAAGAGGAGCAGCAAAGTCAATGTACGCTTCTTGTATACAAAATTTCTTTCTTAATGTTGATACGACAACAACACATCAAATAACAACTGCTCCAACAATGAAGCAAGCAGACGAAGTTATGTCTCCGATAAAAACTTCTATTATAAGGGCCAGAGGGCCTCTTTTTAAATTTCTCACAGATGGTTCTTTACAAAACACAACTGGTCTTAAGTCAGATCGCGTAAAACTTTCTTCTACAAAAAGAGGTATTGAAAATTATCTTACTGGATCTTTAGTTGAGATAAGACCCATGTCTATTGATAAGCTTCAGGGTTTACGACCTAAGATTGTAACAGTTGATGAATGGCTATCTGGAGATATCAGAGAAGATGTTGTTGGCGCCTTAGAACAAGGAGCAAGTAAAATTGATGATTATCTTATTGTTGCTATTACATCAGAAGGTACAATACGTAATAGTAGTGGAGATACAATCAAAATGGAACTATTAAACATACTAAAAGGTGAATATTATAATCCACATGTTTCTATTTGGTATTACAGATTAGATGATGTTAAAGAAGTAGCAGATCCTGCTATGTGGATTAAAGCAAATCCAAATATTGGTAAGACTGTTACTTATGAGACATATCAGCTTGATGTTGAAAGAGCAGAACAAGTACCTGCTGCTCGTAATGATATTTTAGCTAAACGTTTTGGTATTCCAATGGAAGGATATACATATTTCTTTTCATATGAAGAAACTATACCCCACAGACATCAAAATTTTTGGTCTATGCCTTGTGCTCTTGGGGCTGATCTATCACAAGGTGATGACTTTTGTGCATTTACATTTTTATTTCCTTTAAATGATAAATCTTTTGGCATTAAAACAAGGTGCTATATTTCTTCTTTAACCCTTATGCGTTTGCCTGGTGCTATGAGAATAAAATATGATACGTTTATGAATGAAGGATCTTTAATGGTGTTAGATTGTACGGTACTTGATATGATGTCTGTATATGATGACCTTGAAAAATATATTGAAGAAAATCAATACGATATACGAACGTTTGGTTTTGATCCATATAATGCAAAAGAATTTGTCGAAAGATGGCAAGCAGAGAATGGTCCTTATGGTTTAGAAAAAGTTATTCAAGGTGCTAAAACAGAATCGGTTCCTCTTGGTGAACTTAAAACATATTCAGAAGAACGTCAACTTATATTTGATCAAGAACTTATGATGTTTGCAATGGGTAATTGTATTACATTACAAGATACTAATGGAAATAGAAAATTACTTAAGAAAAGATATGATCAAAAGATTGACTCTGTGTCAGCTATGTTAGACGCATATATTGCTTATAAGCATCACAAAGATTTATTTGAATAGTAATACAATATAGAAAAGAGGGTTATAAATGAATAAAATTAAAGCATTAGTACATTTTGATAACAGGCAACAATTTACATCGTCTTCAGATGAATTTAAGCATTATGGGAAAAAAGGTATGAAATGGAAAGATCACGACTATGTTGAAGAATATAAACCTCTCGGTGAAAAAGTTAAAGAAATGGCTAGTTCTTTAAAAAGAACTAAGCTTTCAAATATACCTAAAAATGTAAATACTTATGCTGAGGTTGCTGGTGATACAGCAAAAAGAAAAGTAAAAGAAACGGCTCAAAACATTAAAAATGATATATCAAAACGAATTGCAGCTGTTAATGATAAGGTAACCGCAACTGCTACTATATCAAAGCGTGCTAAAGATAATGTTGATGCATACGTAACTAGTTTTACAGATAAGTTTAAACGTATTGGGAAAAAACTTAAAGCATACGCTAAGCTAATTAGAAATGCATAAAAGTTATTAAAAATGCATAAAAGTTATTAAAAATGAAGTAAAAGGATTGGTATATTTTAATGATAAATTAATTTATTAACTAAGATTTTTTGTAATAGAAAGGAGGATTCTAGATGCATGATAAATGAATCCTTTGTGTCGCGATTAAAACATGCTTGGAATGTATTTACGGGACGAATAAACGAATTTTATGGATATACAGCCTTAGGACCTGGTGATTTTACTAGACCCGATAGAACAAGATATATTACTGGTGTTGAACATTCTATTCTTGCTTCTATATATACTCGTATAGCAATAGACGCTGCTGCAAATATACTTAAACACGTTAAAGTTGATAGAAACGGACGTTTTATATCTGTTATAAATTCAGATTTGAATTATGCTTTATCGTTATCACCAAATTTAGATCAAACAGGACGAGCTTTTATACAAGATGCTATTATGTCGTTATTTGATGAAGGATGTATAGCTGTCGTACCAGTTGATACTGATATAAATCCAGGAGAAACCGGTGGATATAATATCAAAACATTAAGAGTTGGTAAAGTTATCCAGTGGTATCCAGAACACGTTCGTGTAGATTTATATCATGAAAAGCTTGGACGTAAGCAAGAAATAACAATCCCTAAAAGTTTTACGGCTATTATTGAAAATCCTTTATATGCTGTTATGAACGAAGTTAACTCAACGTTAAAACGACTTATAAGAAAACTTAGTTTACTTGATAATTTTGATGAAGTTATTGGTTCTGGCAAACTTGATCTAATAATACAACTACCTTATGTTATTAAAACAGAGGCTCGCAAACAACAAGCAGATAAACGTAAATCTGAGATTGAAGAACAGTTAAGTGGATCTAAATATGGAATAGCTTATACAGATGGAACAGAACGTATAACCCAACTTAACAGACCAGTAGAAAATAATTTTCAATCTCAAGTTGAATATTTAA
This sequence comes from Candidatus Endomicrobiellum cubanum, assembly GCF_031278955.1. Lineage (NCBI taxonomy): Bacteria > Pseudomonadati > Elusimicrobiota > Endomicrobiia > Endomicrobiales > Endomicrobiaceae > Candidatus Endomicrobiellum > Candidatus Endomicrobiellum cubanum. The sequence goes on from NZ_JAITJM010000048.1 coordinate 12,422, forward strand.
CAAATTTATTGTATGCTCAACTTGGCTTAACACCAGAAGTATTTAATGGTACGGCAAACGAGCAAATAATGCTTAATTATCATAACAGAACAATTGAACCCGTGTTATCGGCTATTGTAGATGAGTTTAATAGAAAGTTTTTGACAAAAACAGCAAGAACACAAGGACAAAAGATTATATTTGTGAAGGATCCATTTAAGATGATACAAACAAACAATCTTGCAGATATGGCAGACAAATTTACTCGTAATGAGATTCTTACTTCTAACGAGTTTAGAGCTATTATTGGTATGTATCCTGCTGATGATCCTAAGGCAGATGAGTTACGTAATAAGAATCTTTCTCAACCAGCTAATCCAAACTCAGAAGCAGAAGGTCTTGGCGTTTTAAACAGTAATTTAAACGATCCTGATATGGCCAGATTAAATGAGCTAATAGCAAAATATGAAGAAACTAATTCTTTTGATAATTTTACAGATGAAGAAAAGGTTGAGATAGAAGAGCTTCTTGCGAAGTATCCAACTTAATACTAATAGTAGGTGTTATCTATATATTATATTTTTCATAGTAGTAAGTTACAAGACGCCAATATTATAATTCACTATTGAAGAATAGAAGGAATTAAGTAATTCAAAATGGAGGTATAAAGTATGAAATATGACTTTAAGGGATATGCTACTAAAGTAAATCTCAAATGTTCTGATGGTCGAGTAATATTAAAAGATGCGTTTAAAGAAAACGATGGGGCAACAGTACCTCTTGTATGGCAACATATGCATAATGATCCTACCAATATATTAGGCCATGCTATACTTGAGAATCGTGAAGATGGCGTTTATGCATATTGTAAGTTTAATGATACTCCGACAGGAAAAAATGCTAAGGCTCTTGTAGAACACGGTGATATTACCGCTCTTAGTATTTATGCAAACTCTCTTATACAAAAAGGTAAAGATGTAGTTCATGGTATTATTCGTGAGGTAAGTCTTGTTTTAACAGGTGCTAATCCAGGCGCTATGATAGAAAACGTTGCTATAGAACATTCTGATGGCAGTATATCTACTGATGAAGAAGAAGCTATTATATATAGTGGACTTGGATTTGACGTTGAAAAAGAAGGTATTGTTCATATGTCAGATGGAGCTGCTCTTAGAGATAAACTTGAGGATGATAAAAAATTAGACACGATTTTAACGGCTATTAAAAATTCTCAAGATAAGCTCGAAGCACTTGAAAAAATTGTTAAACACGCTGATGAAACCGATGAAAGTAAAACAGTTAAAGAAGGTAAAACAGTTAAAGAAGTTATTGACTCAATGACTGACGAACAAAAGAATTTTGTTTACATTTATTTATTGCACGAAGCTTATGGCGAGGATGTATTTGACGAGCTTGCTACTTTAGCTGATGATACCGCTGATATTAATGCCGACGAAGAAGACGGGGCCAGTCTTGATGAAATTTTTAACTCAATGACTGACGAACAAAAGAACGCGGTTTATATTCTTGCTGAAAATATTAGTTCTATATCTCATAGTGATAATGAAGATAACAAAGACGAAGATGAAGATAATGAAAACGAAGATGAAGATAACGAAGACGATAAAGACGATGAAACAACAGCCACACACAATAATATTGGGGGTCGTAAAATGAAAAAGAATGTGTTTGATAATAGCGTGGAAGATAACAACGAAGTTGTTCGGCATTCCGCAGAAGAGATAAAAACTATATTTGAAGATGCTAAACGTCTCGGATCAATGAAAGAAGCTTGCCTTGCTCACTCTATAACCAACATAGAGGTTCTTTTCCCTGATGCTAAATCTGTTGGTGGTATGCCCGAGGTTATTAAAAGGGATGATGCTTGGGTGCCTGTTATAATGGGTTCTACAAAGCACGTTCCTTTTGCTCATATTAAGAGTTATGCTGCTGATCTTACGGCAGATGAAGCAAGAGCCAAAGGTTATATCAAAGGAAATCAGAAAGCTGAAGAAATTATTTCGGTTCTTAAGAGGACAACCAATCCTACAACTATCTATAAAACTCAGAAACTTGATCGCGATGACGTACTAGATATTACGGATTTTGATATAGTTGCGTTTATCAAGAACGAGATGCGTGAGCGTCTTAATGAGGAAATTGCTCGGGCTATTCTTACTGGCGACGGCCGTCCACTTGGTACAGATGATAAGATCAATACTGACTGCATCCGTCCAATCTATAAAGACGTGTCGCCCTTTACAACTCGCTATACTTTGGATTTGGGTCTGCCTGTTATGGACCTTATCGATAGTATTATTCGTGCTCGTAAAGATTATCGTGGAAGTGGTACTCCTATTCTCTTTGCAACTACTGATATTGTGACCGACATGCTTCTTGTTAAGGATACTACAGGTCGTAGGATATTTAGCACGGAAGCAGAGCTCGCCTCTGGCCTGCGTGTAAGCTCGATTGTTGAAGTACCGATCATGGAGGGCGTCTTCCGTGTTGATGGTACTAACAAGCTGGATCTTAAAGCGATTCTCTTTAATCCTCGTGATTACACGATTGGTTCTAATGCTGGCGGTCAGGTGTCGTTCTTTGATGACTTTGATATCGATTATAACAAGCTGAAATACTTGATCGAGACGCGTATTAGTGGTTGCTTGGTACGCCCGAAGGCTGCTATTATATTTGATCAAATCACTGATTCTAGTTATTCAGGGCCCTCGAGTCCCTGGTATTAAACTATTCAAAATGGAAGTGATTTTATGGCAAAGTTTTATGGAATGATAGGCTTTGGACAGACATCAGAGACTGTTGATGGTGTTTGGACAGATACACCAATAGAGAGACCATATTATGGTGATGTACAGACTCTAACAAAGAGGGCTTCATCAGATGCTGACACAGTAAATGATAACATTACCTTAACAAATGCTATCTCTATTATATCAGATCCGTTTGCCATAAATCACTTCTTTGAAATTCGTTATGTAAGATGGTTAGAAGCTGTTTGGAAAGTAAACAATGTTGAAGTTAAACAGCCAAGACTTATCTTACATTTAGGAGAGGTGTATAATGGGCCAACGGCTTGACTTGAATGACGAGTTGGTCTCGTTATTAGGATCTACAAATGTATATTTTCAACCGCCAGCTACATTAAAGATGAAGTATCCTTGTATCGTGTATAATATAAGTGATATTAATTCGCAATATGCTGACAACCGGACGTATGCAAATTGTAGACGATATACGGTAACAATCATTGACGCAAATCCAGATAGTAATATACCAGAGGATATGTTAGATGCGTTTCCGTATTGTACGTACGATCGGCATTTTACAGCCGAGAACCTGCATCACAGTGTATTAACGTTATATTATTAGGAGGTAGAGCAAATGGCTGCTTTAGTGTGGGATACTACAGGTGAACGATTCTACGAAACTGGTGTAGATCATGGTGTACTTTATGTAATGAACACAGATGGTACGTATGGTGAAGGTGTAGCTTGGAACGGTCTTGTCAGTGTATCAGAGTCTCCTTCTGGTGCTGAGGCAAATGCCGTTTATGCTGATAACATCAAATATTTGAATATCATAAGCACGGAAGAATTTGGTGCTACGGTTGAGGCATATACTTATCCTGATGAGTTTATGCTTTGTGATGGGTCAGCTACTCTTGGAACGGGTGTCTATATTGGACAGCAAGCTCGTAGGAACTTTGGGCTTGTTTATAGGACACGACTTGGCAACGATGTTGTTGGCGATAGCCTTGGATACAAGATTCACATCATCTACAATGCGACGGCGTCTCCTTCTGAGAAGGCTTATCAGACGGTTAATGATAGTCCCGAAGCTATTACATTCAGCTGGGAAATAACAACGACGGCTATTAACGCAACAGGTTTCCGTCCGACGGCCTCTCTTGTTATTGACTCAGTTAAGGCTGATGCAACAAAGCTTGCTTCAATTGAAGCTAAGCTTTTTGGCGCTACTAGTAGTGATGCTGAGCTGCTTCTTCCCGATGATATTAAGGCAATTCTTGCTGGTAGTTAGGATATAATTTAAAATTAATTATTATAAAAGAGAAGTATTCAGTTTGGCTGGCTTCTCTTTTTATATTTAAAAGAGTTATAGAAAAGCTTAAAATAAGTTTTTTAAAAAATAGGAGGAGAGTATTATGCTAAAAAAGACAATAAAATATGTGGACTACGATGGGAACGAAAGAGAAGAAGATTTTTACTTTAATCTGAGTAAGGCTGAACTTATTGAAATAGAAATGAACGTCCCTGGTGGACTTGAGAAAAAACTTAAAAAGATAATAGCCGCGCAAGATGGTAAAGAGATCATGGCTATATTTAAAGAGATTGTTACAAAGGCATACGGTGAAAAGTCTCCTGATGGAAGAAGATTTATTAAATCTAAAGCTCTTTCTGATGAGTTCCTTCAGACCGAAGCTTATTCAGAATTGTTTATGGAGATAACAACCGATGCTGATAAAGGAGCTTTGTTTGTAAACAGCCTTCTTCCTGCTGGTTTAATGGACGAAGTAAATAAACGAGAAACGGCAAATTTTATAACAAATAAGACAAGCTAATATAAAAGGAGATTAAGAGAATGCTTTATATTACAATACAAAAAAGCGACTACTTTAACGAAGAACTTCAAGAATTCTTTACTGCTGGTCCTTGGGCATTGCAATTAGAGCATTCTCTTTTATCTATTTCAAAATGGGAGTCTAAATGGCATAAAGCATTTCTTAGTAAAGAAGAAAAGACAATAGAAGAAACTCTAGATTATATAAGATGTATGTGTATTAACGCAAACACAATACCAGAAACAGCTTTCAAATTTTTAACAGTTGTTAATCATAAAGAAATAGCTGCTTATATTGAAGATTCTATGACGGCTACAACAATAAACGATCGCGGCGGACCACCATCAAGACAAATTATAACGTCTGAAGTAATATATTATTGGATGGTCTCCTTGCAAATACCATTTGAATGTCAGAAATGGCATTTAAATAGACTTCTTACTTTGATAAGAGTTTGCAATGCTAATAATACGCCACAAAAGAAAATGTCTAGAAATGCCCTTTACTCAAGAAATTCTTCACTTAATGCTGCTCGTAGAAAGGCTCTTGGTACAACAGGTTAGAAAGAAGGAGATGAAAATAAAATGAAAATATTAGAAGGACGTCTTTTACAAGGACTTAATGTAATAACGCCAGATCATATAAAAGATAAATTGAAATTGATGATTGCAGAATCGGAAAAGAAGAAAAATTGTACGGATGTAGAAGTTACAAGCAACGATGCTATAGAAGAATAAACACGGTCTCTTAAAAAATATTTTTATTTAGGAGGCTAATATTAATGATAAAGGTGTCCGTAAGTGGAAGTTATAAGAATTTAAAACAATCGCTTGGAATTATAGCAAAAATAGAGTTTCGTATGAAGCTTAAAAAATGGGCTACTGCTGGCGTACAAGCTTTGGAAAAAGCAACTCCGAAAGATACTGGATTAACAGCTAAAAGTTGGAGATATGAAATACGTGAAGATGCTACAGGAACCATTATAGATTGGCATAATGATAATATATCAAAAGGAACTCCTGTTGCTATATTTATACAATATGGCCACGTTACAATGAATGGTAGTTTTGTTGATGGTGTTGATTATATTAATCCTGCCTTACAACCCATATTCAAAGAAATAACTACATATTTAAATAGAATGTAATAAGATTGGGGTGACATATCTTGAGCAAGACAGTAGACTCTAAAATTGTTGAATTAGCATTTAATAATAAAAACTTTGAAAAAGGCGTGGGCCAAAGTATACAGACGCTTGAAAATTTAAATAAATCATTGGACCAAGCTTCTTCAGGAGAAGCTTTTGCAAAACTAACTCAGTCAATTGATGCTATAGGACAACATTTTACAATTAGTGGTCAAATAGCATTTGCAGCCTTACAACGTATAACGCACGGAGCAATAGATGCCGGTGCGGCTTTAATAAAACATTTAGTAATGCCTCCGGCAATGACTGATGGTTTTAATGAATACGAACTTAAGATGAATTCTGTTCAAACAATTATGGCAGGAACAGGAGAAAAACTTGAAATAGTAAATAAATATCTTAATGAACTTAACGAATATTCAGATAAAACGATATATTCTTTTTCTGATATGACATCAAATATAGGTAAATTTACTAATGCTGGCGTAAAATTACCAGATGCTGTTGGAGCAATAAAGGGTATTGCGAACGCGGCGGCTCTTGCTGGAGCTAATAGTAATGAAGCTAGTAGAGCTATGTATAACTTTGCTCAAGCAATATCTACAGGATCTGTAAAATTAATAGACTGGAAATCAATTGAACTAGCAAATATGGGTACTGTTGAATTTAAAGAATATCTTCTTGATGTTGCTGTTGCAATGGGAACGGTAAAGAAAGTAGCTCCAGGATATTATCAAAGTATAACGACCGATAAGCAAGGAAATATTTCTGACACATTAAATGCTGTACAGATGTTTAGTGATGGTCTTAAATCACAATGGTTAACAACCGAAGTTCTTACAAAAACACTTAATGATTATGCTGATTCTGAGACAGAAATAGGAAAAAGAGCTAGTGAGGCGGCTCAAAGAATAACTACATTTTCTAAACTTGTAGATACTGTAAAGGAAGGAATTCAATCTGGTTGGGCGCAAAGTGTTGAAACGGTGCTTGGTGATTATAATGAAGCAAGCGATCTATGGACAACTCTTGGAAAAATAATAAATACAGTAACAGATGACTCGGCTAAAGCAAGAATAGCAATGTTACAGTTTTGGAAAGATCAGGGCGGGCGAGATGCTATAATATCTGGTATGGCGAACGTTCTTATTGCTCTTCGTAAAGTAATGAATTCTGTTAAAGATGGCTGGGCTGCTATATTTCCTAAAAATAAAGAAGTAAGTAAGTTAGCTGCTATATCTAAAGCTTTTTCTTCTTTTACAAGTTTATTTATTTTAAGTGATGAAAAAGCCGAACAACTTACTAATATAATGGCTGGTCTATTTCAAGTATTAAAAATAGGAAAGACATTATTTGGTGGGATTGCTAAAATTTTAGCTAAAATTGTGGGTCAATCATTATCTAAATTAATAAATTTATTATCTATTATAGCAAAATCATTAAGTGGTGTTTTAGATTTAATAAATATAGCTTTAGTAGAAGCTTTTACGGCAGCCGTAGAAGCTTTAAACGTTGCTTTTACTATATCCAAAGAAGTTTTTTCTGTTGTTGGAAGATATCTTGGTGAATTTTTTAGTAAGATTGCAGAAATTCCAAGAAGAGCTAAAGAAATACAAGCTCTTGGAGGAGAATTTCAAATAACAGGTAATGTTATAATTGATTTTCTTACAAAAGCTTATATTAATATGCAAAAATTATTTACATTTATTGGGCAAATTACATTAAATATTAGAGAATTTATAAAAACCTTCAAAGAATCAGCCAACGTTCAAGAGTTTTTAAATAAAATAAGAGATAAATTTGGTGAATTAGGTTCTCATTTTGCTGATGTTGTTGAAAAAATTAGAAAACACACAAACGTTTTTGTAAATAGTATAAATAATATTTATAAATCTTTCCAAGAACGCGGAGTTTCTGGTGGTATGGAAGCTCTTGGAGAAAAAATGGAAGGTTTTAAAACTAAATTAAAAATATTTATCAGTAACCTTGCTAAATATGGTTCAACATTAGCTTCAAATTTAGGTCCTCAAATATGGCTTGGCGTTACAAGAGGCGTTATAGCAGCTCACGTTGGGCTGTTAGAACTTGAGAAAACGTCGCCCAGGTTAGCAAATATTTTAAAAGTAATGGTTACTGGTTTTTATAGAGGATTTAACAAATTATATGATATTATCTCTGACTTAGGAGGAACGTTAACATCATTTAAAAAAAAGATAATTGATGTTTTTGCTGCATTCTCTGAAGGTGGAGTAAGTAAAGTCTTTAGTAATACTATTGAAAATTTAAAAAAGTTTGAAGGTACGTTCGGTGGTGTTTTAACATCTATAAGAAACTTTATAGTTGGTGTTATTCAAGATGTTCGATTAATATTTTATTCAATTTATCAGTATTTTGATGATTTATCATTTAAACTAAAGAAGTTTTCTAAAACTCAGTCGGCGGGTATACAAATCCTATTATCTATTCCACAATCAATGCTTGTTTGGGTTAAATTTATTCTACGAGTTGTTACAGAGCTTCTTGGAGCAGTATCTCGTGGAATAATGAATATAGATGGTATATTTGAAAAAGTTAAAAAAACAGTAGTTAATTTTAAAAATAATATGGCAACAAATGCTACGAAAGCAATAGATTCTGTTAGTGAATCGGCTAGTGATGCCAAAAAAAATGTAACTTCTTTCTGGGACAACTTGTTTGGTGGTGCCAAAGTAAATAAAGAAGAAATAGCTAAAACAGGTGAAGCATTAACTACAGCTTTAAGTAGTACCTCGATTGATGAAAAAGATATTATAAAAAAACAAAGTGGTGTTCTTAGCAAAATAGGAACCGCTATATCAAATATGTTTAGTAAAATTCCAAATCCATTTGCCGCAACGCCCGCGTATGGTGGCGAATTAGAGACAACAAGTGGAACTATAAATAAAGAAGTTAAGAAAATAGAAAAAACAGAAGAAGAAGCTAAATCTACATTTCAAAAAATGACGGGCTCTATTGGTGATTTTATATTAAATTTTATATCAAATATAAATGGATCAAAAATAATAATGGCAATTGGTATTGTTATTGCGTTTATAATTGGTAGAGTGCTTGTACTTTTAACGCTTGGAATAGCAAGATTTATTAAAGGTCTTGGACTATTATTTGCTGGCGTTGGAAATGTATTAGATAGTGCATCAAAAGCATTTGATAGAGTAGGAAAAGAAGGTCTTGGAGAAAAGATAAAAGCTTTTGCTGTTTTAATTGGGGTGTTAGCAGCTTCTTTAACTGTATTAACATTCTTAGATCAAACGAAATTACTTGCTGCTGCTATTGGATTAGGCGTGTTTGTGACCTTAATAACAGCAGCGTTGTATACTCTTGGCAAAAAGGTTGACAAGATTGGAAAAGCAGGAGATGCTATAAAATCATTTGGTGTTTTTATAGCTTTATTTACTGCTGCTTTATATGGAATATCTAAAATAGCGGGAACAAATCCTAAAGGTTTTACAGCCGCTTTAATTTCTATAGGTTCTACTCTTATTCTTCTAACGGGAATTATTCTTACAATAAATCGTTTTAGCGATCCAACAAAAGTTAAATCTATAAAATCTTTTAGTTATGTTATAGCGGGTTTAGGTGTAGCAGCATATTTAATAGCAAGAGCAGCAAAAGCTTTTGCTGTTATTCCAGAAGAAAACTTTTGGCAAGGAATTGCTGGCGTTACAGGTGCTATTTTAGAATTAACAATTCTTATGGTTATTATGTCAAGAGTGGCAAAAGGTAAGAGTTTTACTGGATTTGGCACAATGTTTTTTGGATTAGCAATAGCTTTAAAACTTTTACTTGGATCAGTAAAATCGTTTTCTCAAGTAGATTGGCCAACTCTTGGTAAGGGATTACTTGGTGTGGTTGGTTCACTAGCTGCTTTGGGAGTTCCTCTTTATATATTAGGAGCTTTTAATTGGACAAAATTTGAAGGTATATCTAAAATATTTAAACAACTAGCAGTATCTTTATTAATTTTGACAGCTGCTATAGCTTTAATTGGGCGTTTTCCAAATTTTGGATGGGCTATATTAGGAATTGGTACATTTTTCCTTGCTATAACTAAAGGTCTTGTTGTAATGGCTGAAGCAGCCAAAGCTGGCGCTGATATTAATGCTATTGCAAAATCTTTAAGAAATTTATTTTTAGGCTTATCTTTATTATTAGGTATTACATATTTATTTAAGAATTTTGAGACATTAAAATTAGGAGTAATTTTGGGTGGTCTTTCAGCATTAGTATTAGCTTTAGGTCAATGCTTAAAACTGGTAGCTCAAGCTAACGATAAATGGGATGTACGATATATAGCGGGTGTTATAGCAAAAATGGCTGGCGGATTTGCATTATTAATGGTTTCTTTAGCACCGTTAGCATATTTTAAATGGGAGAGTATTACAGCTGCATTTACAGGTCTTGTTGCGGCAGTAACGGCTATTGCCATCGCTATTAGTTTATTAGCATCTATTAATAAAAAATATAATATTAAAGGTATAACAGAGGGTCTATTTATAATGGCTCTTGGTTTTGGAGCAATGCTTCTTGCTATGACGCCGCTTATATTTATACCATTTGAAAATATAATAGCGGGAGTTGTCGCAATAGGAGCTTTGTTTGGAATATTAGCAATAGGAGCAACCGCTGTTGCCGCAATACCACAAGTAACAATTATATTATTAGCATTTGCTGGTGCTGTATTGATTATGTCAGCTGCTATGTATGTGTTTGGCGCTGGAGTTAATCAATATGGTATGGGCTTAGAAAAAATTAGTGAATATGCTACATCCGCTGCTGATGGATTACGATATTTTTATGATATTCTTATGAATAGTATAGGAGATATCATAGTAAGTTCGTCTGCAATGGATAATATGACGGAAATTATAAATACTGTTGCTAATGCGTTTAATAATATAGCAATAGCATTACATAATTTAAGCCTTACACCTCCAACTGTTTTATTAACTCTTGTAGAAGCTATTCTTAAATTTGCAAATGGATTAGATCGTAATACAGAAATATTAGCAGCATCTTCTGTATCGGCAGAGGAAGTTATTACTATATTTAAGCAGCTTTTTAAAGTATTAAGTACCATTATGAAGTCAGAAGGGCAGTTAATAGTTGTTCAAAAGACATTATCAAGCATTATGGAGTTTGTACGGATGCTTGAAACAATGAATGCAAATAAAATAGGAAATAACTTTAAAGTTATTGCGCGTTCTATAATAGATGGTTTATCTGAGGGTCTAGCAAATATAGATCAAGTTGTTTGGCCTAGGGTTGAACGTGGTTTCTCTGGACTTTGGGCAAGATTCTTAACTTGGTGGGAAGCTAACAGTCCTTCCAAGAAAATGGAGCGTCTTGGTAATTATATTGAAGAGGGACTTGCTAACGGCTTATCAGGCAAAACAAAAAAGCTTGAAAATGCTATTGCTACTAATGGTGGAAAGGCTGTTGGAGCATTTCAAAAGGCTCTTAGTTATTTATCTTATATAAATCCATTTGCTGCAACCGTAGCATATGCTGAAGAAGCAAGTGAACAAATTCCTGCTGCTTTTGCTAATGGCCAACTTAAAGCGTTGCCGGCTGTGACTTCGGCGAGTAATGCATTAGTAAAAGCGGAAATAGAACCGTTAGAAAGATCAGTTAAAGATGTAAAAGATATTGGTGATTTATCAGGAACAGAATATGCTAAAAACATATTAAATTCTAAGGTTGACGTTGGAGACGCAAGTGAAAAACTTGCTAAAGCTGCTAAAAGTCCGTTAATTAACGCCGTTCAAGCTAGCGGTGGCATCGGTACACTAATGGGCTTAAATTTAGCAGGAAATCTTGATGCTACTAAACCTCAGTTAGAAAAAGTTGGTAAAAATTTACGAACTGTTTTGTTAAGCGCTTTGGGTATGTCGTTAGATAGTGAATCTTTTAGTACTCGTTTAGTAACAGGTTTTGTTTTAGGATTAAATAACATAACTATTAATGCGTTAGTAGAACATTATAAGGCTATACAATATGCAAATTTAGCTTTAGCCGATTCAATTGAATCGGAAAAGTTTCTTGCAAGAGCTCAAGAAAAATATAATAATTATCTTATCAAACAAGATCAAGAACGTAAAAGAGCACTATTACGAATGGGCGAAGAACAAATAAAACAAAACGCTTCTCAGTTAGTAATGAACGATTTATTAAGTAAACAAAATAAAGAAATAAAACAAACCGGCGTTGAAATGAGTGTTTTAACAGAAGAGCAAGCTAAATTAATAAACCAACAAAAACAAAGCAGTGGCGTGCCTGATGTATTTAATCCAGCTAAAAATAAAATGAAACAAGCTCGAGAAGAGATTAATAAATTAGGAGAAACCGCAACCAAGACTAATGAAGAAACAGAAAAATCTACAAACAAAATGCTTATAGAAATAGCCAACTGGGCAGAAGAGAAGTTTGGTCTTATTATACCAGTAGATAAAATAGATGTTAATAGCAAAAAAGCTATTAACCTAGTTAAAAATATATACGAATCAGTGAAGAACCCGGATAGTACAACCGGTTTACAAGGTAGAAATATTTATAATAAACTATTAGGTTTCTTTGGATTAGATCCTCTTGGCGAACAAATTGTAAAAGATAAAAAAGATGAAATTACTGAATCTTTAGATGCAAGTGCTGAAGGAGAAGAACAAGGTAAAAAAACAGGAGAATCATTTATAGAAGGTCTAAGTGAGGGCGTTAAAGATCTTACAAAAGAATGGCTTACTAGCGATGCTGTAGCGGCAATATACGATAAAGTTCTTATTGGACGTCGTGAAATGATGTTAAAACAATTAGAACGATATAATAGTATTTTAGAAAAACGTAAATCTATTCAAGAGCAAATTGCTGAAAAAGAAATTGAATATGAAGCAAATAGCATGGACATGTCATTTGACGAACGAATCAAGGCAAGAAAAGAAATAAGTAAATTAAAGCGTTTAGAAGCAGCTTATGCTAGAAGAGCTATAAGTGACGTAAATGCCGCGTCAGTTAAAGCTAGACTTGAAGAACAAGATAAACAACAACAATATTTTAGAGCATATCAAGAATCTCTTGAAGAAGCTAAGTTTAAAGGAACAGCTGTTAATGGGATGCTTGATAAGAAACTTAACGATCAATTAAGAGCTACATATCTTAAAGATGAAGAAGCAGCTGCGCGAGTTCGGCAACAAAAATGGGCCGACGAAATGAAGGCAAAAGAAGAACAAGCAGTACAAACAGCAGAAAAAATAGCAAAAACAGACGAACAAGTTGTTGAAGACGAAGAAGAACCAGAAGTTAAAAAAGAGGCTCCTAAAGAAAAGCCAGAAGAAGTTGTAGAAGAACCTAAACCCACGACCGTAACAACCCCGGTTGATGACGTTCCTGCTAAAATACAGGAGAAAACAACAGAAAGTGTTGAAGCAACTAAAAACTTTATTAAACAAACAGGAACGGTGCTTGAGAGTGGATCTGCTACTCTTAGTCCTATTGTAGCAAAGGCTGTAAGTTCTTCTATGTCAAAAACAGCTGAAACAATTACTAATGATGGAGGAGCTAAAGTTGGAGAAGCAATTAACGCAACTCTTGGTTCTGCTGCTACAGAAGCATCAAAACATGTTGATGAATTTAAAATAATTGGCAAAAATATAGCAGCTGGTCTTGCTGATGGTATTAAATCTGGTGAAATAGATGTTGTTACAGCAGCAAAAACTCTTGCTCAAGCAGCTAAGACCGCTACTGAAACCGAGCTTAAAGTATCTTCGCCATCCGAGAAATTTATGGAAATTGGAAGATATTGTGTTGAAGGTTTAGCAAACGGATTTATAAATTCTATAAATCTTGTAGAAAACGGCGTTGATATATTGACGAAAGAAATTATAAGTTCTATTCAAAACATTGGCGGTGGATTTTATTCTAGTGGGCAAAATATTGTAAATACTCTTGCTGCTGGTATAAATTCTGGCGCTTCTACTATAGAACATTATACAAACCAAATTGGTGAATTAATACAAAAAACGATGTCTTTCAAAAATAATATAAATCCTGTATCAACTACTATAGCTGATCAATTAGCAAGTTCTTTAGCATTAAATCTTAATACTGAGCCTATAATAAAACCAGTAATAGATTTAACTAATATTCAATCTGCTTCTGGTATGATTGATTCTATATTTGCAAATAAGCAACTAAAATTCGATTCTATCAATGCTAATTCTGTTGCGGCGGCTAATGGATTTAATAGGATGCAAGCAAATCAACTTGTTGCTTCTCAACCACAACCCCAGCAACCAGAAATTAGGCAGCCTGTACCTTTGAATTTGACAATAACAAATAATGTTCGAGATGAAAGTGATATTCGTAAGATTACTACGAATCTTAATAATGTATTAAAGAATTATGGTTATGGAAGGGGTTATTCTCTTTAAGTTATATAAAGGAGTTAGGGATATTCTCTAACTCCTTTAATCTTTGATAGAAAGGATAAAAGAATATGGCTACTAAATTGAAATATCCATTTTTAGCGGGAGGATTTAGATTTAATGGCAAACGGTCAATTGATGATTATGGTTTAATTTGTAAGTCTGTAACTCGGCCTCTTATACCAGCCGTCAAATTTAGAAGAGTTGAGTTGGCTGGTTATTCTGGGTCTTATGATCTTGATGCAGATAAAGTGAGTAATTTTAAAAATAGATTTGAGCTTGGACAAATTACGATATCCGTACAATGGATTGGAGGATATACAGATCTTAGCAAACCTTTTGTAAATACTATAGAAGATAATGTTTATACTACTGATAATTTAGCAATTGCAGAATTGTACGAAAGAGGTCATAAAATAGCAGCGTGGCTTAGTCAACCAAGATGGTGTCCGTTGTCTTTTATAGAAGATCCAACTGTAACCTATTATGCAAAACTTGATGGCGCTATAAATGTAGAATATCCAATGCAAGGGGAATTTCCTATAGCAAACACAAATATAAATTTTGTATGTCAACCGTTTGATAGTTATAGCACACCCGGATCTTATAGTACCATTCCAATAACAATATCATGGATAAACGAATCGGGAGATGGTTCTCCAATAACAAATTCTAATGCTGGTTACGGCGATTTAAACGTTGGTTGAAAGGATAGAATAGGTATAAGATAATGTCAAGTTATGATCTTCCACAAAAATTAAATTTAAATAGAAAAATTAAATGTGACAATTTTTATATTATAAATGTTATAAGTTGTAAATTTGTGCATAATATTAGTGGCGAACATACTTTAGATTTTGAAACAATATTAGATAATAATTTAAAATCAATAACAAAAGATGCAAATATTATATATGATGGTTATAAGTTTATGGTCCGAACAATTAACAAAAAAATTGATGCGGATGGTATTACTACTATAGCTGTTGCTTGTGATCATATTATATATAAATTAAATAAAATACCCTATATTCAAGTTGAATGGTTCAAAAATAATAATAAAAAACCAGTAGCAAATCGAAATAAAATATTTTTTATAGATGAAAAAATAGAACAAATTTCTGGCGGAGATACTAATGGACATGGATTTGAAGGATATATTACGGAGGTAAGTAGTAAAAATTTACCAACAATTGAAATTGTTTATGGTGGAACGGGTTATGATAAAGATGATATTGTTGAATTTCATGGTGTTGAAAGCGGCGCAACGAGTAAATTTAAAGTATCTCTTGTTTCTAATGGAAGTATATATAGTATAGAACAACCTAATGGTAAAATAGGAGTAAAGAAAAAAGAATGGAAGGTTGGAACAGAATATAGTCAAGAGTACACAGATGGTAAGGGCAATGGTTTTAGAATAAAAGTTGTAGCTGTTCAAAACGATGACGGTAATTATGTAACAACAGCAGGAGCTAGTGGAAGTAATCCAAAAGGACTTATAGTAGCAAGAGGAACTAATTATAAAGTTGGAGATACAATTATTTTTGGAAAAATAAACGATCTTGATGAAGAATTAAGTTTATTAGCTTCTACGACAGTAATATTTGTGGGATATTCAACATATTCCTCTTCAATATTATCATCTTTTTTACCTTCTGCTGTTGGTGGAATTAGTAACATATCAGATGGTGCAAGTATACCTGCTGAAGATATTAAAGATATAAAAGATGATAATAGTTTAAATTATAATTTTACAGGTACAATAGAACAAATTTTTAAGGATATATTTAGAGGAAATCTTGAATCAGGTACTTGTTATCCTCTTGGAGAATTTGGGGACCTTGACAATCCGAATGCTAAAATAACATTTACTAGTTCAGCAACTAGAGTTCTTCAAATATTGCAAGAATTTATAGTTTTTTTACACGATAAATTTATTACAGCACGTGATTTTCTTGTTTTTAATGATGAAGATAATACTTTTGGTATAGTTACTATTGGTGACGTAGTATTAAATATAGATGCTGATGATTGTAAAAATCTTGAAATTAATGTGGATTATACCGCAAGAAATTTAAATAATGAATTAGGAACAACGACGTTTAATATTACTCCTGGGTTTTTCCCTTTACAATATATTAAAGGTACTTTATACAATTTTTATCTTTCTGATACAATTACAATTAAAAAAAACGATATTATGGATGATAAAACGCTTCGTGTTGTATCTTTAGAATATAATCCATATGATTTTTTAGATGTAAATATTCAAGTTAGTGACACATTAGTTTATAAAAACTTATCAAATACAATACAAGATTTATTTAAATTTATAATTGGAGAAAAAGCTCTTCAAGGAATTTCTTCTGATAATTCTAATAATTCTAATCAACTTGATCCTAGTTCGTTAGGATTAGGAGATGGTTCGGGTGGTTCAGGCGGTGGAGGAGCTAATTCTGATGGATATGGAAATGCGTTAGATCAAGATGGAAATCTTGTTAGTGTAAACGATACATTAGATCCGTTAATAGCGAATAATTTCTTAGCTACACAAACCAATTCGGTTCAAGTTGTAACAAGTAAATTAGTGTCATCATATATAGAAAGTCCATTAGCTAAGCTTACAGATTCAACAAATGATATAATTATTACACCAAATGAAATTTTGTCAACAGAACCAACCACGATTAAAACAGAGAGCGCTAAATATTTTACTCTTGCGTATGGTGGCGCTGGATATGAAGTTGGAAATCAAATAACAGTAAAAGGGCTTTTATCTGGTACGCAAGCTACCGTTACTATTAAAACTATTAGTACAAATATGATTGCCGCATATGTAGCCACTCAAAATAGTAAAAATAGTAATTTTATATTATCAGAGTATGTATATCAAAGCGATTCATCTAGTGGACAAGGATTTATTGGAATTGTAAGAGCTATAAATGATAATTCAACCGTTGTAATTTCACCACAATCTGGAGGAACGGGATATACTGCTGGTTCTTCTATAACAGTAACTGGTCAGACATCAGGTGCAAGAATATCTCTTAATATAAAAAATATAATTTCTGGTGTTGTGGCAGAAATTGAGCCCACGTTAGTACCTGAGGGTTGGCTTCCAATTGAGGTGGGTTTAGCTCAACCTGGCAATATGGGTGGAGGTGCTGGTTTAAAGGTTTATGCTAGTCCTTTTATGTCTCCTACGCCAGTGGGAGAAGAGCCGCCTCCAGAACCAGAGTCTATACATCAAGCAGGATTTGAATTTCCAATTGTTGTAAGGCAATTAAGCGAGGACTCAGATCCTATAAATAAAAGACTTGTTACATTTAGACAATTTAATAAAAATAAAACTCCAGAATTTAGTGAAGATTTAAAATTTAACATGGATCTTAGCAATAAAGTAAATAATAAAACAAATTTACTTGGTGTTGAAAAAGATGCAAATAGTGATATTATAACGTTTATACCAAACGATTTTGTAAATATTATAATAATGGATCATAAACCAACAAAGAAAGAGGTCTTGCCTTTAGCAAATGATACTTTAATATTTGTATATGATCCATCACAAGAGGTAACGCTTGAAGATGAATAATCAAGAAGGAAATTTTATTGCTACAAAAAAAGAGATATTTCTTTATATTTTAGGTCTATATGGATTTGTATTTTTAGTTTTACTAATAGATAAATTCTTTAGTTATAAAGTTCTTTATAAGTTATCGTTTAAAGATAATACATTAGTTTCTTATTTATTGATGAATTCTATTGTTATTTTCTTATGCCTGCTTGTGTTATTCATTTTATATGTTATAACACAATTATTAACTGATTCTCTTGATAAAGGAGATAAACCAATGTGATATTTAATTAACCTCGTGTCCGTTTTAACAGCGTGTACTACTGTAAGGGTGGTTTTGAGCGGGCCGCCCTTACATCTTTTACGGTTACTAAAAACATAGAGCTTTAATTTTTTCTCTTAAAAACATAGCATATAATAGAGTAATTAACTTAAAGGAGGAGTTAGAAATGATAAAAGTAAACGAAGAATTGAATGGGATTTATGAGTCGGTAGCACTGAAATTGTTAGAGGAATATCCAGACGCGACATGCATTTCAATCTCTGTTGAACCAGTAACGATAGAATTGAAAATGGTTAACAAAGGTGATGATGTAGCGACGGTTTGGAAATTCTCAACGGATCAGAAAAGCGAACTTGAGATTAAACGAACGTTAATTTAAAATAACTTTAAAAAGTTAATTTAAAAAGCTCTGTGTTAAAAACATAGAGCTTTAATTTTTTCTCTTAAAAACATAGCATATAATAGAGTAATTAACTTAAAGGAGGAGATTGTAATGAAGGACACAATCGACAAAGTAACAAAAATGGCAGATTTTATCATTCTTGAGATCTCAGCGTATAAGGCAACTAAAGATTTAAATACGTTAGTCTATACGCCAGGATCTTACACGATTGATCAGAGCATCATTCGAGTTGTAAAGGGAAAGAGCGGTTTGGATTAAAAATCATTTAAGAGTTAAATTTATTTAAAAAGCTCTGTGTTAAAAACATAGAGCTTTATTTTTTTGAAAGGAGATATTAGAATGAAAGAAAAACTTGATTTCTTAAATAAAGAAATATCAAACAGGTTAAACGAATATTATAGAAGACATCGTGGAATTCTTAAACTTGAGAAAAACCTTATTGATACAAACGTACAAATAAAAGACGACTCTTTAATTTTGACATTAGAAATTCATATTAACAATCTAGAAGAGACTATAAATAATTTGTCAGAAGAGAAATTGAAACATCATGTAAATAGCATTTTATATTATAATTATTAAAAACATATAATATTATAGAGATTAAATTTAAAAAAAGGAGTTGATGTAAATGTTAAAACCAGGAGTTATATTTGTAGTATGCTTGCTTGTAATAGCGTGTTTTCCAGTGGTATTGTATTGGGCTTTAGGATCGATTTTAATTTGTGGAGTTGTAAGTTTTTTAATACTCCCATTTATTGCGATGATATGGCTAATAGTAAAATTGGTTAATGGCGTGTTCGGTAGCAACCAAAAAATAAGAAAGGATTAATATTATATTTCTAATAATCTTAAATATAAAGTCTTATGGAAACATAGGACTTTATGTTTTGTAAAACACGGTAAAAAAAACATAGAATATTATAGAGAAATTAACTTTAAAAGGAGGAGTTAGAAATGACAAAAGACGTGATGTATTTATTGACGATGTTGGTAATAGCGTGTTCTTTTCCGATGTTGACAAAATTGGAAGCATGTGGATTGTTAGGATGGCAAAGTAATTTATTTTTGATAGTAGCCATATTAGTAACCGTGCTTCATTTTGGTCGGCAGATAAAAGAATTTTATACGACATGTATAATAAAAAAGACGGAAAATAAAAACTTTTAAAAAGTTAAAAGATGTAAAGTCTTATGGAAACATAGGACTTTACATTTAGTTTTTGATTGTAAGATTGTAAAGTGGTAAAAATAACACACTCCTTAATAGAGATAGCCTAAATTTAAGGAGGATTTAAAAATGCTGAATGGTTTGAAAAGTATTATTAAAATAATTTTATTTGGCGGGTTGTTGGTATATGGTATACCAAGTTTACTAATGGTTACCCTAATAAGTGTAACGACAATAGTTGTGGTAAAACTATTAGTAGCTGTGGTTAAACAGATATCAATATCTTGCAAAAAGGAAAAGTTTGTAAAACTAAATTCAAACATTGTAGATGTTGAATTCATAGTAAAATAGGTATTTAAAAGCTCTATGGAAACATAGAGCTTTAAGTTTTTTGGAGGAAAAATTTCCTGGAAGAAAAAAATCACAAATTGTTAATAGAGGAGATAATTAAATTGTTAAATGCAATAAAGAATGTAAAGACAATTTACAAGATTTTAGAAAACAACATGATATTTTTCGATCATGTTAAAACAATATCCTTACAATTTGGAAATGAGGTGATGCTCACAATTAATGAGTTAGAGACAACAGAAACAAAAGTAATATTAAGTGGAGAGAAATTAAAGCTGCAACTTGTATTTCCAGACCCAACAACAGAGGAGGATAAATAATATGAAAAGTTTCAAAGAAACGCGTAGGTATATTACTAGTATGATATATCAAAATACTCCACAGCTTCTAAGTGGACTGGCGTGTGCGGGTGTTGTATCAACGGTTATATTTGGGGCTAAAGCAACATTAAAAGCTCAAGAATTTTTAACATCTGAGAAAATTATATTTAAAAAAGCTAATCGAGAAGAGAAAATTGAAGTTGCTAAAGAAATTGGAAAGATATATTTACCAACGTTTGTTAGTGGTATAGCAACAATTACTTGCATCATTATGTCACAACATATTAGTACAAAGAGAGCAGCTGCTTTAGCAGGATTATATTCTATTTCAAAAGAAGCTTTACAAACGTATCAAGCAAAGGTAGTTGAGACGATAGGAGATAAAGCAGAAAAGAAGATAAAATCGGAAATTAACCAAGAAAAAGTAAATAATAATCCACCACAAGAAAAGAATAATATTTATATTACAGATGGTAGTGTACTTTGTTATGATTCTCAAACAGGAAGATATTTTTACAGTGAATATGAAAAGATAAGAAAAATAATTAACGATCTAAATCAAAGACTTATAAACGAAATGTTTATTGAGTTGAATGATTTATATTATGAACTTGAATTGCCACTAGTAAAACACGGCGATGAATTGGGTTGGTATATAGATCAAGGATTAATTGATATAAAATATGATACGATGCTGTCTGATAAAGGCGTGCCTTGTATTGTGTTAACATACACCGTTCAACCAAAATCCACATTTAATTAAAGGAGGATGCTATATGAATATAATACAACCACGGGTAGAGATTATTGATGAAATTGATGGACAAAAAATTCTTCAAAAAATAGAACTTTGTGGAAGGGTTTGTTATAAGAGTGAACATAAAGCATCTTTAACTACCACCGAACAATTCGTTGAAAAGCTAATAGAACTCGGACACGAAAGCGTATTAGAACATGTAAATATAACAGTAAAATTTATTACAGACAGAGCAATAGCAAACGAAATTGTTAGACATAGAATAGCATCATATTCTCAAGAATCTACAAGATATTGTAATTATAAGGATTGTGATGAAATAATAGCTTCTGGCTTAGCATATGATATTTCAGAACAGGCCTTTAATTTGATGCTTGACGTTGCTAAGATAGCAAAAAGTGTATATAATAATCTTGTAGAAATTGGCACCACACCTCAATTTGCAAGAGATGTTCTTCCTCTTGGCTTGACAAAAACCGAGCTAATAATGACGGCAAATCTAAGAGAGTGGAGGCATTTTTTTAAACTAAGAACTAATTATTTTAGTCATCCTAAGTTTAGAAAGCTTGCTGGCACATTAATGTGGGCATTTGTTAAAGATATTCCAATTATATTTAATGATGTAGCAAGAGATGCTATAACTGATAATTTAGAATTTTCATCAAAAGAAATGGCGTATAGATTTGTAGATGCTTTACAACTTATATCTATACAAAAGAGATTTGTTACTTTTCAAGATTGTATAAAAATGATAGATTATAATATAGCACAGAAATATCCTCATTTTTATTATCAATCTTTTGATTATGGTTGGGATAATCTTTCTCTTAATGAGTATTATAATCTTGAAGAATATGAACCCGACGAACAAGTTCGAATCAAGTTACCAAATGCTAAAAAACTTCATATACCAAAAACCGAATTAAAGTAATAAAAATGTAGTAAACATGCTATATAATAGAGATTTTTAAGGAGGTGTAAAGAATGTTAAGAAAAAAATCAAATAACAAACTTTTAAAAGAGGAGGAACGTAGGGTTTTATTAGCATTACAAGAGTTAGAGCCTGGCAGTGTAGAACATAATAAGATATTAGTAGAATTGGAAAAAATATCTAATTTGAAGCGAATTAATATGGAAACGCTTCAAAAGATAGCGCCAACACTAATGGTTATAAGTGGAAACTTAGCCATAGCTTTACTTGTGATGAAACATGAAAAAATAGACGTTATCACTACAAAATTGTTTTGGTTTTTAGCAAAACCGAAGCTATAATTAAAAATAACTTAAGAGTTGGTCGGAAGACTAGCTCTTTAAGTTTTTGAATTAAAAACACGTAACATAATAGAGAAACAAAATTTAAAGGAGGTATTTGTATGAAATGTTGGTTGACTCGTAATTTACTAAGGACTATTTGTATTATTACAGGAACAATAGTAGGACTTTGCGGTGGCGCATGGCTAGAAGGAAAAGTGAATCAAAAACTAGCGGGCGATACGGAAAAGATTAATATTGAAGAACCCGAAATAATAAGTCAAAATTCCGAAGAATAAATCAACAGCAAAATTTCTGCGAAAATTAGTTTTTAAGAGATAAGGTCTTATGAGAAATCATAGGATCTTATCTTTTGTCTTTTTTGAAAAAACATATAATATAATAGAGAAACAAAATTTAAAGGAGGTGATTTATATGTTTGTAAACTTTTTTAAGATTCATAAAATGGGGATTGTTGCAACATTATTTGCTGCTTTGGCATCTTCATTAGCGGGCTTGATATTTAAAGCTGAAAATGAAGGATCAAAGGATCAAAAAATAGACGACATGATCCAAAAGAAGATTGATAAGTTGATAGAAAAACCTAGTGAGAATTAGTTTTTTAAGAGATAGGGTCTTATGAGAAATCATAGGATCTTATTTTTTGAGTTTAGTTGAAAGGAGGGAATATTTTGAAACCAATAGCACCTCAAAGTGGAATAAATATTGAAGATATGAATCGGGTTGATTTAATTGGGCATTTGTATCGAGTTAGTGAGAAGATTGACGGTGTACGGAAGATATTTTATAAAAATAGTAAAGGAGAAGTTCGAGCATATTCCAGAACTTACAAACCAGATCCTTATTTAGATCATATTTGTTTATTTTTTGAAAATAACAGATTTCCACTCAATACATATTATGATTGTGAAATAGTAGATAGAAAATCATATTATGGCGGTGTGGATAGCTTTGAATTACGAATGATAACAAATAGTAAAGTATCACAAGAATATGAGACAAATAAAAGAGATCTTATGGCCGTCATATTTGATTATTTTCAACCAGATTGTATGGATATAACATCAAAAAGAACAGTCAAATTACAGAATATTTTTACATATTTTGCATTAGAAGACCCTGTAATAATGATTCCTATATTTGGAAATGTACATGGAGAAAATACTTTATTAATAAATAATCTTGCAAAAATTGTATTTGCAAGAGGCGGAGAGGGGTTAATGTTACAAGATTGTGACATGCCTTATATACAAGGCAAAAGCAAAAACCTTATTAAAGTTAAAAGAAAGGAGGAATTTATTGGTAAAATAATAGATATAGAAATGGCATTACCAACAACAAAGATTGTTGGAGGTGCTAGAGCAATAGTTTGTAAGGTAGATGCTTGCACATCTCCCGTACGAGTTGGATCGGGTTTTACAGATGAAGAAAGATATTATATAGCAGAATATAGAAAAGAACTTCTTGGCGAAGAGGTAGAGATAGAAGCGTTTGGTATATCTAAAAATGCTAAAGGCGAAACGTGTTTATCGATGCCTATATTTAAGCAATTTGTGAATGGTAATACTACAACTTTGATACATCATTTTACTCGCAAAGAAGGATTAAGTTCTCTGTAAAATATATTTTATTATAGAGAATTTATTTAAAGTGGTAATTATATAGACTCATAAAAGTTATCTATATAAGATATTTAGAAAGGATGATTTAATTGTCTAATAAAATATTTGGTATTGGTTTAAAAGATTCAGGAAATAGAACAGAATTTGGAACCGGAGCTGTACGAGACATTGGAGGAAATAAAGGAAGATGCGATCTTCTTCCAGCCGTAGCCCTTTTACGTCTTGCAAAACATTTTGAAGCAGGCGCTAAAAAATACTCAGATAGAAATTGGGAAAAAGGAATACCACTGCATTCTTTTATTGATTCGTCTTTGCGACATATTTTCAAATATATGGACGGACAATTAGACGAAGATCATTTATGCGCAGCAGCATGGAATCTTATTTGTGCAATGTGGACTGAAGAAAAACATCCAAATTTAGTTGATATAGGTCCGCATATACCAGAGTTGGTCCTTACGGGTTTAAAAAGCGAAGCCCAAGAAGAACCATCTAATAAAACAGAAAATACTAAAAATGAAGTTAAAAGATGACACAACTTCGCTAATAATATTAGTTATATTTGTTATTGGGTTCTTACTGTTATTTATGTTTGGATTTTTTGGTTTATGTTCTACCATTGCAAATGCAGAGGAACTTCAATATGGTTTTACACTTGAAGAAAAGACGTTGTTATCTCAAATGTTAAGTGGCGATTATAGAAAAGATGGAGATGGTGAATATGATATTGATTATAAATGGGAAATTAATAAAAATGAAGTATATAAAGTTCTTTGCATTGTGATGAATAGACAAAGAAGTCCTAAATTCCCAAATAAAATAAAAGATATTCTTCTTGCAAAAAAGCAGTTTAGTGTCTTTCCAAGAAATTTAAAAGCTTGGCCGAGTGTAAAAACATGGAATATTATATCTGAATGGTGTACAAGTTATGATTTGCATGATCCATCAATACAAGTAATACCAAAGCATCATTTATATTTTAATGGCAATGGCACAATAAATAAAACAAGATAATAAAGGAGATGATTGTATTGAACTCGATTTCATGGAAAGAAGTTATTGCAAATAAAGATAAAAAATCTAATTGTTATTCTTTGAATGTAGAAAAGATATTAATTGAAGAGGCAGGACAGATCTTATCTCAAGCCGCCGAACACCTTTTAGAGCGTTTGCTTCTTAAAAAGACTTTTAGTGAAAATTTTGATAACTCAATAAACAATAAAGTAGATGCTACAAGTAATGAATCAAATACCGATAATTTAAATGCTACAAGTAATGAATCAAATACCGATAACTTAAATACAGAACAGATGAGTGTAAACGAGGTTGCGGGTACTAAAATAGTAAATACAGAAGGCAGTATTGTAAATTATTTTATTGATTGTACTTTCAATGAAATACCGTCTATTTTTGATTCAAATACCGACGAAACAGATTCTGCTGGTTTGCCATTTCAATCGTAATTATTGCAATAATATATAAATATATAAGTGTATAAAAGATTTGGAGATGATATAAATATCTAGGAGATGATAATTTATGGATTCTGATAAAATAATAAATATTAATGAGTTATTATATTTAAAGACTATCACACATTGGTTAAAACAAACAGCTTGGTTTGATAATCTTAAAGAATCAGATCAAGTACAATATCTCATTTTATTTGAAGAGATATTTTATACTATAAATACAAATCATGCTATTGTTAATGAGATTCTTGTTGTTACAGCAGAGAATATAAATTCGGTTATTCTGTTATTTAACAAAGAGATAAAAAACGAGTTTTATCAGATATTTTCAAAAATTCCAAGAATAGATAATTATTTGGTTAAAGTTTATGTATTTGTAACGTTAATGTTATTAGTTCTTAAAGAGAAATATAAACCGTTAAAAGTACAGAGAAAAGATATTGTTGATGAAATTGTTAGACTTAAGGATTTTTTAATAAATTTAGATTTAACGTCTAAAACAAATTGTAAGGAAGATAAGATATTTAATCACTTAATTAGAAAATACATAAATATCTTATTTTTCCAAGGTTGTTGGGCGGAGTCTTCTACTTTGTGGATTAATAAAAAAGATTTATTTAGAACTAATGAGGGTTATGTATTATATTGTGAACTTTGGAACTATTTTAGTGATATTGAGGAGCTAATAGCTAACACATTAATTGTAGTATCTATTAATGATATGTTGCAAAAGAAATTTGAAATTGAGTTATCCAAATTAACAGGACAACAAACAGCAGCTAATCTTAAAGATTTAATTGAGTTAATAACTATGATGATAGAAGCATATTTTGGAGAAATATCGTATAAACAGTCAACTATTGAGTCAAAGAATAATATTTTTAATAAGTTAAATGAAATTGAATCTTGTAACTAAATTTAAGGAGGAGTATTGTTATGAGCGAAGATGTAAAATGGGGCGATGCAATTGAAGAACCAGAAAATTTAGAAGAACTATTAATTGCACCAGACGGAGACCTTAAAATACTTTTACCTGATGAATGTCGTAACGTTAAAAGAGTTAAAGAATATAATCAATTATCATCACGTCTTATTCAATATGCGTTAGATGAATTTAGACAAGTTGGGTGGATGGATGAAAATTGTATATTTGAAGAGGGTGACGAAACAGAAATAAAAATCTTTAACATGAGTATACAAGAAGCTATTTGTTCGCATATTTTAGAATTATTACGAATCTTTTCTAATGAAGGTCATAGTGGTTATTCCGCAATGTATACTTTAAGTTTGTTTAATCGACTTGTAAATTATAAACCAATACTAGCTTTAATTAGTGAAGACGATGAATGGGAGAAAGTAAGCGAAGATTTATATCAAAATAAGAGATGTTTCTCTGTATTTAAAAACGATACATACGCTTACGATCAGGACGCAGTTATACTTACAGATGTTGAAGACTCGTACGTACAATTATTAATAGATTTTCCATACGATCCTCCCACGCAACCTGAGAAATTAACGATTAATCAGTTTAAATCTATATATCCTAAATCATATAAAAATTATATATCACGATTGTCAAAATTACAAGAGTAAAGGGGTTGCGTATGATTATAACCAAAGAAATTGAATCAATTGTCGCTTTTCAAAAAATAGTTGATTTATTGGGCGAAAATACAAAATATATTAAAGGTAAAATAGAAATTGGATTATATGATAACGAGTCTGTTGTATTGTTAATTAACACCAAAAGAAAACGTGGTGAAAAACGACAAACTAAGACGGGAGGGTTTATTGATGTAAACGGATTTGATGTTTTAAATAGTATTAGATAAGAAAAGCAGGTTGTAAAGAAACTAAAGAAAGTAAAGAACGTAAGGAAAGTAAAGAACGTAAAGAAACTAAAGAAAC
Source organism: Candidatus Endomicrobiellum cubanum (assembly GCF_031278955.1). NCBI lineage: Bacteria > Pseudomonadati > Elusimicrobiota > Endomicrobiia > Endomicrobiales > Endomicrobiaceae > Candidatus Endomicrobiellum > Candidatus Endomicrobiellum cubanum. The sequence goes on from NZ_JAITJM010000048.1 coordinate 39,739, forward strand.
TAAAGAAAGTAAAGAAAGTAAGGAACGTAAGGAAACTAAAGAAAGTAAAGAAAGTAAAGAAAGTAAAGAACGTAAGGAAACTAAAGAAAGTAAAGAACGTAAAGAAAGTAAAGAACGTAAGGAAACTAAAGAAAGTAAAGAACGTAAAGCAACTAAAGAAACTAAAAAAAAATAAGGATTGTAGAGAAGAGGGTTGCTCTTTATGGCGCTCTCTTCTTTTTTTAAAATAAATTAACACAAATGAGGAGGGTTATAAATGCGTTTTGCAGATGAGTTTTGTCCAAAAATTGAGGAGTTTCCAAGTCTTGAAGAAATGGGGGTAAGTGAAGAAGATATAAAAATAATAAAAATGCTTGTAGCATATTCTGGAACACCAAATACAAATTCCAAGTAAAGGGGTGGGTTGTATGGATGAATCAACAGAGAAAAGTATTGAGCAAGAATATCCAACAAATAGTATTATACAAACAAGACGAGTTAATAGAGCAGGACCCGTGTTAGAAAATGAAGCAGAAGGAAGTGGAGCAAAAACCAAAGTTGAAAAAGTTGTTTGTGGTACTGTTACAACGAAAAAACCTTCTTTTAAGAAACGGTTTGCGAATTTCTTCTTAGGAAGTGATGGTAAGACGGTTGCTGAGTATGTTGTACAAGATATTTTTGTACCTGCAATAAAAAATACTATTGTTGAGGTAATATATACTGTTAGTAATGGTATTGGCGATGGATTTGAAATGTTATTTTTTGGTGATAGAAAAGCCGGTAGAAGATCTAACATGCGTCGAGATGGTCAGAAATCTTATGTTAGTTATAATGCCCAATATTCTCCTGGATATGATAGTATAAGAAATAGGAGGCTAAGAGCTGAGAGCATTGTAAACAGAACAAGACAGAATTTTGATGATATTGTGTTGGAGACTCGAGGCGAAGCAGAAGAAGTTCTCTCACATCTTGTTGATCTTATTGTAGATTATGGGACAGCAAGTGTTGCTGACTTATACGCTTTAGCTGGCATAAATGGCGAATACACCGATAATAAATATGGGTGGGCTGACTTACGAGGGGCAGCAGTTGTACGGGTGTCAAATGGATATTTGTTGGATTTACCAAGACCTATATTACTTGATTAGAGGTGATCTTTAATTGAAAAATATTGTAATTAGTTATGGTGACCAAACAAATGAAAATTTCAAATCAACTAATATTATTAAAAGAGAGGTGATATTAGAGTCTCGCGAAGAAGCAGAAAAAGTCTTAGAGCATCTCAGAAAGTTTATTAAACATTATCGTGAGGTGTGTGTGACTGATTTTAATGCTTTGGTTGGGATAAACAGCTCTTTTAGTGACTATAATCTTGGATGGCACGATTTAACAGAAGCATGCGTTACAAAGGTATTTGATGGATATTTATTAAGTTTACCAACTCCAGTATTTTTGGATGTATCAAAGCAAAATAATATTGTGTTACAAACTCAAGATGAAGCTGATAAAGTTCTTACTTCTTTAGCTTATCTTTTGATTGACCACAATATTATTACAAGTAATCAAATAGAACAAATTAAAGGTATAAAGAGCATTAATATAGCTATTAGTTTGTTATAAAGGAGATGACGAAGGTGAAAAGAGTTATATATAAAGTTTTTAAAAACCCAATTGTAGAATTTGGTCTTTGCTGTGTTAGTTATATTTTGTACAAAGAGATAAAAGAATATTTTAAATATCACTTTAAGGCCCGGGTGGACGAAAAGAATTACAAATTAAATAATTGTGTAGTATTTAGTGATAAGAAAGATGCAGAAGAAGTATTAGAAGCTCTTAATGTAATTCTTAAAGATTGTAAGACCGCAACAGTAGCTGATTTTTTTACATTAGTTCGAGCTGGTTGTGAATATCTTGACCACAAACATGGTTGGATTAGTTTTGAAGGGGTTGAGGTTATTCAGTTAGATGCTGATGAATATAAGATTGATTTGCCAGAACCAATGTTGTTATTTTAAAGGAGATGATAAATCTTGCGATGGCTTAAGTTAATGTTTATATCTGGAGTTGTTTTAACAATTAGTTATATTATAATTGGCAAGCAAGAATTGTTGGCATCAGCTATAGTCAAGAAGCATCGAAGTAAAGAAGATATTTTAAAAGATCTTTGTTTATTTGCGATGGGTCAATATAAAGACACAACTTCGTTATTACTTTGTGATGATGTGGTTGTAACAGAAGAGGAAGAAAATGATATTGTAGAAGATAAAGTAATAGTAGAAATTGAAGAGAACATTATACAAGATAAAATAAACAAAATTGAGGAGGATGAAGATAATGTTTGAGATTGTTAAGACAGCTAGTCGTAGAGCATGGTTGAAAGTGCAGGAAAAGTCGCCAGAGATATTTCTTACTTTGGGTATAGGATCGTTTATTGGGTCGACTGTATTAGCTTGTAAGGCAACACTAAAATCTCAAGTTGTTGTGAAGAAACATAAAGACCGTCTTATCACAATTAATGATGCTGAGCTATTGGCAAAAGATAATCCGTCTGATCCTGATTATCATTATACTGATGATATGAAAAAGAAAGATATTGCGATTAGTTATGGATTGTTAGTAAGAGAATATATTAAGTTATTTGGTCCAGCGTTTGGGATGAGCTTGATTGGTATTGCTTTCGTTATTAAATCGAGAAACATCCTTCATAATCGTAATATAGCTTTGATTGCTGCATATAATGTCTTGGCTAAAGGATTTGAAATGTACCGTAAAAGAGTTACTGATGAACTTGGATCAGATATGGACTATCATTTTCGTTATGGTACTAAGTTGGACAAGATAGTTGAGACAACGGTTGACGAGGATGGTAAAAAGAAAAAGGTTGAGGTTGTAAAGCAAACTCTTGATAGTCAAGAGTTGACTGGAGAGGTGTATAGTCGGATATTTGATGAGAGAATATTAAATTGGAGTAGTCAGGACGATTACAATTGGATGTTTTTGAAGGCCAAAGAAGAGCTTTTCAACTTCAACTTGATGAAAGATAAAGTTGTATTTCTTAATGATGTTTATAAGGAACTCGGATTTCCTACTACAAAAGCCGGTCAAACTGTTGGTTGGACCACAAAAGGAAATGGCGATGGAATTATAGACTTTAATATGCACTTTATTGATTATCCTGGTAGTGAAATACGGCGCAAAGCAAGACCAATTTTAATTGAATTTAATGTTGATGGGCCGGTGTTAAACGCCATCGATGTTGAAATCTAATTTGAGAGGATTGAATTACTATGAGATTAAAGCAAATGCAGGAGAAAGTAAAAACCCATTATAAGGATAGTTTTAAGAAAGTAGAGACGTTTCTTAATAACCATTCTGGTATTGTAATAGATGCTGGTGTGTTTGCGGCCGTCTACCTTATACAGAAAGAACTCCGCGCATATCTTAACAATAAGTTTCTTTATGATATTTGGAGAAACGCTAGTAAAGACGGTGTTGGTTTGGCTGTAGAAATGCTCCCCGGCAATATTAATGTATTTCTTGTTATTAAGGACGACAAATAAAAATTAAACAGCTTATATTTAATTATATTTTATAATAAACTAAAAGACAAATTTCGAGAGTTTGTGGAAACACAGACTCTCAGTTTTTGTTTATTTATAAAATATATTATAAGCTATTAAAAATAGTATTTAAGCAATTATATAATAGGGTCTGAAAACCCCTCATTTATATGCCCTGAGACGCGCGTAGAAGGCCCTAGGAGCGTCGACTTTGTTGTTAGGCTATAACTACCTATGGTTTTTTAAAAAAGTCGAAAAAAACAACTTAAAAATAAGAAGGTGATGACTTGTATAAAATATTAGCTGTTGATTACGCAAATTTATTATATCGATGTTATTGGTCCGTTAAGGGTTCTATGTCTCCTGGTCTTGCAATATTTAGATTCGTACAATCCTTATTTGTATCAATGAGAGAGACTAAATGTAATAACTTAGTTCTTTGTGGCGAATCATTTACAATGTTGAGAAGAACCAAATTCGATAAAACATATAAATGTGAACGTAAAAAGCCCGAAGATAAGGATTTTATGATATTTAGCGGCGTTTTAAGTAACATGTTGAAAACTATGGGTTATGAAATTGTCCATTATCCAGGATATGAAGGAGATGATGTAATAGCTTCTCTTTGTCGTGTGTCTGGTAATTGTCAAATCTATATTATGACAATGGACAAAGACCTTAGACAACTTCTTTATAGAGATAAAGTTGTTGTTGTAATTCCTAACACAAGCAGAACCATATATACAGAACAAAGATTTATTAACGAGCATGGATTTGGTATTGATAAGTATCCAATATATAAGGCTTTAATTGGAGATAAGTCAGACTCAGTTGAAGGGGTTGAAGGAATTGGACCCGTTAAAGCAAAATCACTTATAACGAGTTGTAAGACTGTTGGTGAATTATTAAGTTGTCTTAGTTATGATGAAAGAAGAAAATTTAGACATGCATTAAGACTTATAACACTTGAAGCTGGCGTACCAAGAAAATTATTTAGAGATTATTTAAGTAAAAAGACATGCAATAACCAGCAATATAGAGTTATAAAAAAGATGTTTACAAGACATTATGGTGAAGAACTTGTTGATGGCGTGTTAAACGAATTTAAAAAACTATTAGGAGTGGACGATATGATGGACAAAATAATTGCTGTGGATTTTGATGGAACTCTTGTAGAAAACAAATACCCAGATATAGGAGAAATTAATAGAGAAGTGTTTGATGCTGTATTGGAGGAACAAGGCGCTGGAGCAAAAATTATATTATGGACTTGTAGAGAAGAAGGTGTTCTTACTCAGGCTATAGAGTTTTGTAAGTATAATGGGCTTGTGTTCGACGCCGTGAATGATAATCTTGAATATATTAAGCTTAATTTTAATGGCAACCCTAGAAAGATTTTTGCTCATGAGTATTGGGATGACCGGCAGTATTGGCCTGGTAAGGCTTGTAGGGATGGATTTGATTGTGAGGATTGAGAGGTGTAAGGAATGTAAGAAAAGTAAGAAAAGTAAGGAATGTAAGGAATGTAAGAAAAGTAAGGAATGTAAGGAAAGTAAGAAAAGTAAGAAAAGTAAGGAATGTAAGGAAAGTAAGAAAAGTAAGAAAAGTAAGAAAAGTAAGGAATGTAAGGAAAGTAAGAAAAGTAAGGAATGTAAGAAAAGTAAGGAATGTAAGGAATGTAAGGAATGTAAGGAAAAATTGATTGAAAGGACAAAAAAGGCCAAAACAAGTTCAAAAATAGCACTTTTTACAAAAAGGTAGGGTAGATGTACCCTTAATACAAAGTACGTCGAATGGACGCGTTCTAGAGGCCTTAGCGGGCAAATTTCAGGGTGTTTTAATGTCAATAATCAAACTAAAAAGAAAGGTGTGTTTGTAATGAAAAAGAATTCTTTTTTGATGTTTGCAACAGGTTTTGTTTTTGGAGGAGTTGTTTGTGGCGTAGGTAGCTTTTTATACTTTAGGCGGCGCTATATTAAGGCAGAGCAGATATTGGATAAGAGGGTTGAGAAAGAACTTGAGGAAATAAAAGAACTGAAAAATAAAGCGGTCGAAGACCGAAAGGAATTAAAGGCACAAATAGATAAAAATAGACGAGCAAATATTAAAGCTCGAGCCGAAGAGAATTTTCTTAAAAAAATAAATGAAGAAGAAGCTAGAAGACAACATAATATTTTGAAAAGGCAGGATCATAAGAATATTAATTACCATCAAGTAAAGCCACCGCTTGACGCGCTTGTACGGGAGATAGAGAACGAAGACAGAAAAAAAGCTTTAATGAATAGAACACATGAGATTGTGACTTATGATACGCCGTTGGATGATGGTTATGATGAAGATAGCATTATGTATTATATGAATGATGATATCTTGTGTGATGATCACGACGAGACGTTTGATGATATTGTTGAGATAATTGGGGAGGAAGCATATGAACTTGTGAAGAAGAATCCCGGGATGGTTTATGTTATGAATCATAAAATGCAGATATTTCTTGAGGTGGAGTCGGTGGCGGATTCGTATTTTAATAAGCTTAGAACACCCAAAGAAATAATTATAGAGGATAAGTTGTCTCATAGGTACCAGGTTATATTTGAGGGGGAGGATGTAGAGGTTGGTGATTGTACGGAAGTTTATCTTACGTATTATATGGTAAACGGCATCTGTTTGAGCGAAGGCGGCGATTATCTTGTTATTCAAGATTACGTTGGGAATATTATAGCTGAGTTTATTAGGAAGCGTGAGGGTCTTCTTACTGTGTGGAATCACATAGACGATGTTGTATATCATATTACGGCCGTAAACGCTGAGTATGATGTTGATCCGGATAAGATAGAAAGCGATTTTAGAGAACGAGTAGAACATTTAAGGCGTATGAAATCTGGTGGTATGCCTTGTAGTGAGTTGATCTTAGATCTTGAGGATGAGCGTTTACAGATTTGTGGTTATGATACTCATTTGGTTAAATATTTTAATGGGAACGATGTTTGGATTTGTGAGGAAGAAGAGTTTTTTAATGGCAGAGAACGCTTTGATGATGAGGTTCTTGAATATCTTACATCGCATGATGGCTTTTATATAGTAATATCTCATAGTCAGGAAATAGTGTATGAAATAACTTGTTATGCTTATAGTTATAATGAACCAGAAGAACTTGATGCTGAGCAAAAACGAGCTTTTAAAGAGAATATGTTAGAAAGACAGAAAGTGCTTGATGAGAAGATGGAACGAGAGTCAGATGCAAACCGTCAAAAATCTATTGAAAGGGCAAGAATGCGTCGAGAAAGGCAGATGAAGATTGATAGGGGTGAGGATGATTCAAGTATTGATGAGAATATTCAAACCCCTTCTGTTGGAAAATATAAATCAATTATTGAAGATGATACTCGATTTGAACGGTTTGTAAAGAGGAAGAATGAGAAGTAGAAGAAGTTGGGAGGTATTTTGATGAAAAGAGAGGACGAAGATCTTGGCGGTGATTTTATGGATTGGGTTTGGTTAATAGTTTGTTGGTTGATTGCTGGGTGGATATGAGGTTGTTGGTTGATTAAAAGATGAAGGGCTTAAGTAGATACTTAGGCCCTTTTAGATTATTTTGGAAGATTTGAGGAAAGATAAAGGCCAAAATGAAAAGAGGTGATGTTTTGATGAGGAGAAAAAGAAGGAACCATGAGGAGTCTTGTTTTGATAGTAATTATTTTAATTGGCTTGTGTGTGAGAATACTGATTTGAATGGAAGGAATTGTGTTTATACTTATGTTGTTATTGCTAAGATATTGTTTGATACGTCTTTTTTCTTTATTCATCTTATGGATAGGAATCGTTTGGTTGACGGTTGGCAACTTAGAAAGGATTATAGAAATACAATTGCTAAGAATCCTGAGAGTATTGATATTAGTGAGAAAACCTGTAACCTTTTAGAGATGTTTATTGCTTTGAGTAGACGAATGGAATATAATTTGTTTGGGATTAATAAACTAGTTTCGAATAGCCGCGAATGTGTCTTTTTATTCTTGTGTAACCTTGGTTTGGATTGCTTTAGTGACCAGTGGATCGGTGGGATTACTTCGGAGAGGCGTTTGGCTGGTGTTGAGTTTGAGATAAAAGTGATTTTAAATACTTTTTTGAATCGTACGTACGAGTTTGATGGGACTGGAGGATTGTTTCCATTGAATCGGCCTAAAGAGGATCAAAGAGAAGTTGAAATTTGGTATCAAATGCATGCTTATCTTAATGAGAATTTTTATTTTGAGGATGAAATTGTAGAAGATAATATTGTTAGAAGACGAGAAATTTAAAAAAAATATTGATGAGAAATTATATTAAAAGAAGTTTTGGGTTAAATTTTGTTTAAAATTCTTAAAAATGCTGTAAATCGTTGGTATTACTAGGTTTGTAAGAGATTTTAAATAAAATTGTAAAAGGTTTAAAAAATGTGAGATGGATGTGACGCTTGTAAGACAGTTACAAAATGCTGTAAACCGTTGAAAATACTATATTTGTGACAAAGTGACATTATATTATTATATTATTATTATTATTATTATATATATATATATATATATATACGTATATATACAGAATAAGTATTTTCACCCGGTTTTGTTAAAAATGTCACAAAAAGTGTTAAAAACTCAGTGATACCAACGGTTTACAGCATCGTGACAAAAAAACGCTTTTGTCACAGCGTCACACACTTTTTTAGTATTTTTGTTCTTTTTTGGTGTTTTTTGTATTTTTTGTTCTTTTTTGGTGTTTTTTGGTATTTTCAATAAAAATGTATTTTAGGAGGTTTTTTGATGGATTTTTTAAAATATAGTATTAAAAAAGTTAAAAAAGATGAACACGATTATGATCACGAATTAGTTGTTGAAATTGATTGTGTTGGAACAAAAGATTTATTAGTAAAAGGTAATTCTTTTTATGCGTTGTGGAGTGAAAAACGACGGTGTTGGATTTTAAATGAGCAAGAAGCTTTTTTATTAATAAAAGATGACATATATGAAAATTTAAACGACATTAGAAATAAAAATCCTAATAAAAGAATTAAAGTTAAAGATTTTGGGATTATATCTTCAAGATTATTAACAGATTATAAATTAAGTTTACAATTTTTTGGAAGTACATCTATTGAGTTAAATACAAAATTGTTTTTTAAAAGCGAAGCTGATAAAAGAGTTCGAGAAGATTATTCAAGTCAATGTCTTCCGTACGATTTGTCGTACAATTTTCCACAAGCATATGATGAATTAATGTCTGTATTATTTTCTGAAGTCGAACGAGAGAAATTAGAATGGGCAGTAGGTTCTATATTTTGTGGAGATTCTATAAATATTCAAAAATTTATAGTTCTTTATGGTGATACGGGAACTGGAAAAAGTACATTTTTAAATATTTTACAAAAACTTTTTGCTGGTTATTATATTCATTTTGATGCTGCCGCCACAGGTTCAAATAGTGATCAATTTTCAACGGCTCCTTTTGCCAAAGCAGCTTTAGTAGCAATTGAACACGATGGAGATTTATCTCGTATTGAAAATAATATAAAATTAAATAGTATAATATCTCATGAACCTATATTTATAAATGAGAAAAATAAACCTCGTTATTTAATTACTCCAAAATGTTTTTTATTTATGGGAACAAACAAAATAGTAAAATTTGTAGAATCTAAATCTGGTTTATTAAGAAGAATTATTGATGTTTTTCCAAGTGGTAATAAAGTTTCTCCAGAAAGATACGATCAATTAGTTTATCAAATTGATTTTGAACTTGGTGATATAGCAAATCATTGTATGCAAGTATATACAAAATTAGGAAAGTATTATTATGATAAACATAGACCTAAAAGGTTAATATTAAAATCAGATATAGTTTATAATTTTATTAAAGATAATATTGAAGATTTTTTATTTACAAGTGCTGTTTCTGGAGAAAAAGCTTATAAAGAATTTAAAAATTATTGTAAAGAATATGAACCAACATATATACCAAGAAGACTTAAGTTTTATGAGGAGTTTGATAATTATTTTACAACAGTTCATGATAGGTCAAGAATTAATGGTGTACAACTACGTCATGTTTGTACGGGATTTAAAAAAGATAAGTTTGACATCTATTTACTACAATCTATTGAAGAAGAGATGTCAAAAAAGAATTCTGATGATAATGTACAAGATGCATATGTAATTGAATTAAAAGAACAGCCCAGTGTTGTTGATACTGTTTGTGAAAATATTTTAGCTCAATATGCAACAAAAACAGAAACACCAAAACAGAAATGGAGTGATGTAAAGACTACATTAAAAGATATAGACACAAGTAAGTTACATTATGTATTATTAGATGAGCATCATATTGTAATTGATTTTGATATAAAAGATACAAAAGGAGAAAAATCATTAGAGACAAATCTTGCTAAAGCAAACGATTGGCCGCCAACATATGCAGAGGTAAGTAAGTCAGGAAAAGGTATCCACTTGCATTATATTTATGATGGTGATCCTACTGAACTCAGTGGAATATATGATTCTAATGGTATTGAAATTAAGGTGTTTACTGGGAATAGTGCTCTTCGTCGTAAATTAACGTTGTGCAATGATAAGCAAATAGCACATATATCAAGTGGTTTACCTTTAAAAAAAGGAGGAGCCATGATAAACACTAATGTTATTAAATCGGAGAAAAAATTGTATGAACTTATTAATCGTAATTTACTTAAAGAATTTCATAATGGAACTAAACCATCTATTGATTTTATATATAAGTTATTAACAGATGCTTATAATAGTGGTTTGCATTATGATCTTACTACAATGAGGCCCGCTATACTAGCTTTTGCAAATAACTCAACGCATCACGCTGAATATTGTGTGGGAATGGTAAATAAGATGCCGTTTAAGTCCGATGAAATAAGTGAAAATATAGAACAATATAATAAAGATGAGTTGGTGTTCTTTGATTGTGAGGTGTTTCCAAATTTATTTGTTGTGGTATGGAAGAAAGAAGGAAAAGATGCAATAGCAATGATAAATCCAACAGGAGAAGAGATTGAAAAATTATTTGATTATAAGTTGATTGGTTTTAATAATCGACAATATGATAATCATATTCTTTATGCAAGAACGTTGGGTTATTCTCTTCAAGATTTATTTAATTTAAGTCAAAAGATAATAAAAGATACCAAAAATGGAACGTTTAATGAAGCATATAATATTTCTTACACAGATATATATGATTTTTCATCAAAGAAACAAAGTTTAAAGAGATTTGAAATAGAATTAGGAATTCATCATCAGGAGTTGGGTTATAAATGGGATGAGGAAATACCAGAGGAAAATTGGGACAAAGTAGTTGAGTATTGTAAAAATGATGTTGTTGCAACAGAAGCAGTATTTCATGCAAGGAAACAAGATTTTGTAGCAAGACAAATTCTCGCTGATTTAAGCGGGTTAACTGTAAATGACACAACAAGACAACACACCGAGCAAATTATATTTGGGGACGATCGTTATCCTCAAGAAATGTTTCAATATACAGACTTACGAGAGCAATTCAAAGGATATACATTTGATAATGGGAAAAGCATTTATCAAGGTGAATATCCAGGAGAAGGAGGTTATGTTTATTCAGAGCCTGGTATTTATTATAACGTTGCATTACTAGATATTGCATCAATGCATCCAACAAGTCTTATATCTATGAATATGTTTGGACCATATACAGAAAATTATAAACAATTATTAGATGCAAGATTGGCGATAAAACATAAAGATTATAATGCAGTAAAATCTATGTTAGGAGGGAAATTAGAAAAATATTTAGGGACGGATGAAGATGCTGATGCATTAGCCTATTCGTTAAAAATTGTAATAAATATTGTTTATGGTTTGACAAGTTCAATTTATAACACGAGGTTTAAAGATTTTAGAAATAAAGATAATATTGTAGCAAAACGCGGGTCGTTATTTATGATTGATTTAAAACGGGCTGTTCAAGATAAAGGTTTTAAGGTTATTCATATTAAGACCGATTCAATTAAGATTCCAGATGCAACAGACGAAATAATAGAATTTGTAGTAGAGTTTGGAAAGAAATATGGTTATACGTTTGAATATGAGGCAAAGTATAAAAAGATGTGTTTGTTTAATGACGCTGTTTATGTGGCTTATGTTGAGGGAAAAGATAAGAAGCCGGATCATTGGATAGCTGTTGGAACAGAATTAATTCATCCGTACACTTTTAAAACTCTTTTCTCAAAAGAAGAAGTAACACTTGACGATTTAAGTGAGGCTCGTTCTGTTAAAACAAGTTTATATTTAGATATGAATGAAGATTTACCAGAAGGAGAGCATAAATATGTGTTTGTAGGAAAAGTTGGTTTGTTTTATCCAGTAATTGATGGGTGTGGAGGTGGTAAATTATATCGAGAAACTAATGGGAAATATCAACATGTAACAAAAACGAAAGATTGGCGATGGAAAGAACGAGAGGTCGTTGATAGAGATGGTTTACACGATCAAATAAATATGGACTTTTTTTACACACTAACCGAGAATGTACGTAATACTATATCTAAATTTGGTAATGTAGAGGAATTTTTATCTGTTTAGATACTTTTTGAGTATTTTTCAAAAAACTAGGCATAGTTCATGCCTTAAACTAAAGTCGACGCTCCTAGGGCCTTCTACGCGCGTCTCAGGGCATATAAACGAGGGTTTTATTGGGTATATTTAAATTATTAGAAATGAGGTGTTAAAAGTGAAAATTTGTAAGGTAATTTATAGCGGCCTCATGTGTATTTTTATTGATTGGTGGTAAAAATAGATAAAAAATAATATTGTTGTATTTCTTTACACATTATAGTATTTTAAAGGAGAATGGTTATGATAGCAAATATTGTACTTGAAAACCCGAAATTTATTTATAAGAATTTCAGCGGAAAAGTTACTCAACACAATGTTAAGGGTATGCGCAATTTTTGTGTTATACTTAATCAAGAAACCGTTGACGCTATTAGTAAAGATGGGTGGCATATTAAATACTTAAAGAATTATAAAGAGGATGGTTTGATACCATATTTGAAGGTATCTATTAATTATAATTATATCAATAAACCCGAGATAATTGTGTTATCTTCAGATGGAAAAACTATTCTCAATGAAGATAACATAGGTATACTTGACAAAGTTGAAATTAAAAACTCGAAGCTTATTATTAGGTCTTATACATATGACAAAGGGCTAAAGGATAATGTACCAGCAAATATTATAGCATATTTAAAGTCGCTTGAAATTAGGGATTTATTTATTTCAGCAAATTCTAATATTGGAACTGTTGTAACCGATGCTGATAAAAAACCAGTAATTAATGACAATGATGAAATAGAACCTATTAAAGAAAAATTTATAGATGGCGTTGCTATTGACTAGCATTTTATTCTATCAAATAAAGCGAGGTTATAAATTATGGCAAATAATGTTGTGATTGAACATGCGAGAATATTATTTAGAAATTTTAGTGGGGTTGAATCAAAGTTTAATCCTGCTGGAAGACGTAATTTTTGTGTTGTAATTAATGATGAAATGGTGGATATATTAAAAAACGATGGTTGGAACATTAAGTTTCTTCAACCAAGGGAAGAAGATGATCTTCCAACACCATACTTACAAGTATCGGTGAGTTATAATTACTATCCACCAAAGATATTTCTTATATCTAGTAATGGTAAAACACCTGTCGATGAGAATATGGTAAATATGTTAGATTGGGCTGAGTTTGAGAATGTAGATCTTATAATAAGACCTTATAATTATGAAGCTGCTGGAAGAAGTGGCATTAAAGCATATGTTAGATCAATGTATATAACACTTGTTGAAGATGAGTTTGATTCTAAATACGGTGATATTCCAATAAAATGAGTATGTATGCTTTCTAAGATATTTAATAATATTTATCTTAGAAAGCATAAATATAATTTGGAGGTTAAGAAAATGACTACGTTGGATTCTAATAAATTGAATATAGTGCTTGTTATACCAAGAGAAGATAAAACGGAAAGTGATATAAAAAAGGAAATTAAAAAGTTAAAATCTAGTATTATTTCAATGTTTGGTAATGATATAATAATTCATGATCTATTTAATAATAAAAAAGTTAAAAATAATTCGTTTAGTTTGAGTAAAATAATAGAAGAATTAGAAAGTATATTTAATAACGCGCCGTGTGTTGTATATTTTGGTAAAAATTGGAAGGCATTTTTCAGATATAGGATTATATATGATATTTGTAAGGAATATTTAGAAGATGATGTTTTAATAGGAAATCTTTAATTTTTACACGTGTAGAAGATATTTTAAGTATTTTTTCAAAAAAACTAGGCATAGTTCATGCCTTAAACTAAAGTCGACGCTCCTAGGGCCTTCTACGCGCGTCTCAGGGGTATAATAGTTATAGTTTATATTTAATTGATAGGGGTGATTTTTGTGATAAGGTTAAAGAAATATCAACGAGAAGCAGTAAATAAATTAAAGAATGGTTCAATACTTTGTGGTGATGTTGGATCTGGCAAATCTATAACAGCGCTTTTCTATTATTTTGAAAAGGAGTGTGGCGGTAAGATTTCTAAAAATCCTATTTTAATGCAAGATTATGTGCCGCTTTACATTATAACAACAGCTCGTAAAAGGGATACATTAGAATGGGAAAAAGAATGTTCTAATATCGCTATTCGACCAAGTAGTGTTATAATTGATTCGTGGAATAATATAAATAAGTATCGAGCAGTAAAAGATGCGTTTTTTATTTTTGATGAGCAGCGCGTTATTGGTAGCGGAGTTTGGGTTAAGAGTTTTTTAAGAATAACACAAAATAATCGATGGATTTTACTTACAGCAACACCGGGAGATACTTGGTTAGATTATATTCCTGTGTTTATAGCAAATGGTTTTTATAAAAATCGAACAGAGTTTATTCAACGACATGTGGTTTATAGTAATTATTCAAGATATCCAAAAGTTGAAAAATATATTGAATTAAGTAGATTGTTAAGATTAAAAAATGAGATTTTAGTTATAATGCATTTTATTAGACAAACAAAATCTCATCGGCAAAAGATATTGGTTAATTTTGATAAGATTCAGCAAGATATAATTTTGAAAAGAAGATGGAATATATATGAAAATCGGCCAATTACTGATATTAGTGAATTATGTTTTACACTTCGCCGTTTAGCAAATACTGATCCAAGCAGATTGGAGGCATTATTAGATATTTATAATAGAAATACAAGATTAATAATATTTTACAATTTTAATTATGAGTTAGATTTATTGGTTAAATTTTGTGAAGAACATAAAATTCCATATGCTCAATGGAATGGTCATCGCCACGAATTAATTCCAAAAGAAATACGTTGGATGTATTTAATACAATATGCGGCTGGAGGTGAAGGTTGGAATTGTATTGAAACGAATGCTATGGTGTTTTATTCTCAAAATTATTCTTATAAAACAATGGTACAAGCGGCTGGTAGAATAGATAGGTTAAATACTCCATTTAATGATTTGTATTATTATCATCTTATATCACATTCACTAATAGATTTAGCAATAACAAAAGCTCTTTCATTAAAGAAAAATTTTAATGAACAAAAGTATTTCAGGTTTTAATAAAGAAATATTAAACATATAAAAAACATATAATATAATAGAGAAGTAAAAAGAGTATATTTTTATAAACTAGTTTATAAAATTATATAAATTTGTATTTGGTGGATACTCCCGTAGGACAAGCTAAACGATGTTTACAGGGCATAGTAAATGCGCGAGCAAAACGAAACCAGAGCTTCTCTATTTTTGTGTGTTTTTATAGTTTTGGAAGTAATTTTTAAATGATCTTTTAAAACCTTGGTATTACAGCGTTTACAGCATCGATAAACAGTAAAAAAAACACACTATCTAATAGAGGGAGAGGATCGTCATAAATTGACGAGCTGATTTTTTTAAAAATTAGAACACTTTCTCTCATTTTTTGATCTTAAAAAATATTTTTTCAATTTTTTTATAAAAGAGGTGAATTTTGTACATTCTGAAGCTGAGTTTCAAAAAGAGGTGAATTTTGTGCATTCTGAAGCTGAGTTTCAAAAAGAGGTTAAAAGAGATCTTCGACAAAAATTTAAAGGTTGTGTTGTTTTAAAGAATGATTCTAGTCATTTTCAAGGAATTCCTGATTTAATTGTATTATATAAAAATAAATGGATTGCTTTAGAATGTAAACGTTCAGAGAAAGAGCATCGTCAGCCGAATCAACAGCATTACGTTAATCAATTAAATAAGATGTCTTATGCTGCATTTATTTATCCTGAAAACAAAGAAGAGATTTTGGAAGAAATTCATAAAAAGTTCAAGACATAAAAACACATCTTATTATAGAGAAATCTATTTGAAAGGTGGTGAGTACTATGAGATATGTAAATTTTTAATGAATTTTATTTAACGTGAACAATTTCACGTATCTTATAGTAAGGAGCTGATTAAAATGTATTTTAACCTAGGGGTATGTGTATAACACATATCCTTAGGTTTTATGATTGTATAAAACACTTCTTATTATAGAGAAATCTATTTAAAAGGAGTGGTTTGTATGGATGAAATAAAAGATTTATTTAATAAGCTCAAAGATGCAATTGAAGCGGAAATGATACGAAAATACGCAAACAAAACAAAGCCAGAAGAACCTATTTACAACTACACGCTTGAATTAGAAGCAGTGTTGGAATTAGGTAAAGATGGCACGGTGGTTTGGAACTTTGATCATGGATGTTTAGGAACTGTGATAAGAGAATCGATGAATATTTCTAAATTTCTATAAACTAGCAATAGATTGCTTAATAGGCCAAAACATGGTCTATTAAGTTTTGACTTAAATTGTGTTTATACAAAATAATAGGAGTTGATTATATGCAATTTAAACAGCATACAAATCTTGATAATCAACACGCGTTTCTAAGTCCTAGCAAATATCATTGGGTAAATTATGATATTGAAAAGCTAGATTTAGTGTTTGGTAAATGGCAGTCACAGATACGAGGTATTAGACTTCATGAATTTGCCTGTACTGCTATCCGTTTAGGTATTAAATTACCAAATACTAAACAAACTTTAAACCAATATGTCAACGACGCAATTGGTTTTAGAATGAAGACGGAGCAAGTGCTCTATTATTCGGAAAACTGTTTTGGCACGGCAGATGCTATTGATTTTCGTAAAGATTTATTAAGAATTCATGATCT
Source organism: Candidatus Endomicrobiellum cubanum (assembly GCF_031278955.1). Taxonomy (NCBI): domain Bacteria; kingdom Pseudomonadati; phylum Elusimicrobiota; class Endomicrobiia; order Endomicrobiales; family Endomicrobiaceae; genus Candidatus Endomicrobiellum; species Candidatus Endomicrobiellum cubanum. The sequence continues at coordinate 56,569 of NZ_JAITJM010000048.1, forward strand.
TAAAACAGGTAATACAACGGCTTCTATTACACAACTTGAGATTTATGCAGCTTTATTTTGTTTAGAGTATCATTATAAACCAAAAGATATAAAAACAGAATTGCGTCTCTATCAATCAAATAATATTATTGTAAATAATTACGAAATTGATCCTGAACTTCCTGAAACTATTGAAACTGTTATGGAAAAAATTATTTTATTTGATAAGCGTATTGATGAAATCAAGTGTGAGGAGTTGTGAGATGACTAATGACATATTTAATACATTATGGTACTAAACGTCATTCCGGTCGTTATCCTTGGGGTTCAGGAGATAATCCACAAAGAAGTAAAAATTTTAAAACATATGTTAATAAACTTAGAGAAAAAGGAATGACAGAAACAGATATAGCAAGAGCTTTAGGTCTGACAACAAGTACATATAGAGCTCGACTATCTTCTGAAAATACGATAATAAAGCTTGATACAATAGCACAAGTTCAAAAACTTAAAGATAAAGGTTACTCTGATAAAGCAATTGCTAATAGATTACGATTGTCTGAAAAGACTGTTAATAATTATTTGAAACCAGAAACATTAGTTAAACTTAAAGCTTCAACTGCTGCTCTTGATGTTTTAAAAAGTGTTGTTGATAATCGAGGTATGACCGATGTTGGTACTGGTTCAGAACAACAAATTGGTGTATCACGCACTAAAATGAAACATTATTTAGAACAGCTCAAACAAGAAGGTTATGTTGTTAGACCAATATATGAAGATCAACTCGGTAATCCTGGTAAACAAACACCAATTTTAGTTCTTGCAAAACCAGGAACAACATACAAAGAAATTTATAATAATCGTGCTGAGATAAAACCAATTATAGAAATACATACCAGCGATGGTGGAGAAACTTGGAGCTATCTTAGAGATGTTGAGCTTGTTAATCCTGATCGAATAGCCGTCAACTATAAAGAAGATGGTGGAACAAATAAAGATGGTGTTATAGAACTTCGTCGCGGTGTTCCTGATTTAGATCTTGGTAATAAGATACAAGCTCAAGTTCGTATAGCTGTTGAAGGTGATAAGTATTTAAAAGGAATGGCAATGTATGCTAATGATCTTCCTGATGGAATTGATATTAGATTTAATACTAATAAGTCTAAAATAGATGCTGACGGTAATTCGGTTAGTAAACTTGATACAATGAAATCTTTTAAAAAAGATTTAGATGGTAATATAGATTTAACTAATCCTTTTGGCTCAACGATTAAAGCAGCTGGACAACGTGGCGCATTAAATATTATTAATGAAGAATCTGATTGGGATGAATGGAATAATAAAAATCATCTTTCTTCACAGTTTTTATCAAAACAATCACCTGAATTAGCAAAACGTCAATTAGATTTAGCTTATAAAATAAAAGAAGATGATTACAATGAAATATTGTCTTTAACAAATCCTGTAATAAAGAAAGATTTATTAATGAGTTTTGCAGATAAAGCAGATTCTGATGCTCTTGAACTTCGTGCGGCATCTTTACCAAGACAAGCAAATAAAGTATTACTTCCTATTCCAGAATTAAAAGAGAATGAAGTATATACAACAACTTTTAAGAATGGAGAGCATTTAGTTTTAATAAGACATCCACATGGTGGAATATTTGAAATACCAGAAGTTGTTGTAAATAATAATAACCGTAAAGCTAAAGAATTACTTGGTAATAGTATTGATGCTATTGGTGTAAATCCTAAAGTTGCACAAAAATTATCGGGTGCTGATTTTGATGGTGATAATGTTTTAGTTATTCCAAATAGAAAAGGAACAAAGTATGAAATTAATACTGCTCCAATGTTGCAAGAGTTACAAGATTTTGATCCTAAAGAAAAGTATTCTGTTCCTCCCTCAATGTTATATGATAAAGAAACTAATCCTGGTGGATTTAAACCTATGGATAAGAGAACAAGAGGTTTAGAAATGGGAAAGGTTTCTAATCTTATAACAGATATGACAATTAAAGGAGCAACAACACAAGATGAAATAATAAGAGCTGTTAAACATTCTATGACAGTTATAGATGCTGAAAAACATAAACTTAATTGGAAACAATCTTATCAAGATAATAATATAGCAGATTTGCACCTAACCTATCAGGGTAAAAAAAGTGGTGGCGCAGCAACATTAATATCAAGAGCTAAATCTCGAATAGATGTATTAGATCGGAAAGATTCTGTAATAGATTTAAATACTGGTAAACGAATTTACATTGATCCAAAAACAGGAAAGAAATTATATACTTTAACTGGTGCTACAAAAAAAGTTTTTAAAAAAGATCCCATTACTGGTAAAAGTGTTTTAGTTGGTGAGAAACCAAAGAAAATTATTTCAAAGCGAATGAAAGAAACAGATGACGCTTATACTTTATCTTCGGGCACTAAGATGGAGGGGGTATACGCCGACCATGCTAATAGACTTAAGGCCTTGGCAAATAAAGCACGCCTGGAAGTATTGAAGGTTCCTAATCTTGAATACTCGCCATCTGCTAATAAGGCATATGCTACTGAAGTTAAATCTCTTAAGGCCCAGTTAAAGTTGGCTAAGGGGAATAAGGCCTATGAGCGTCAAGCAACCCTTATCTCAAATGCGATGTATAATGCAAAGAAAGCCGCTAATCCAAACTTTGATGCTGATGATTTATCTAAATTACGCGGCCAGTGCTTAACGTTAGCCCGTGCTAGAGTGGGAGCTAAGAAACATAAGATTGAAATTAGTGACAACGAATGGAATGCTATTCAATCTGGCGCAATTAGTAATTATCTATTAACTCAGATTGTTGCTAATAGTAACAAAGAAAATTTAATACGGCGGGCTCTTCCAAAGTCATCTCCAGTAATGTCCTCTGGTAAAATATCAAGAGCTAGAAGTATGATGGCTAGAGGGTATACTAGGGCTGATATAGCAGATATGATGGGGGTTTCGGTGTCGACTCTTAATGCTGCTTTAAAATAAAAGTAATACAAATTAATGAGTTAACAGATGAGTAATGATATAATGATTTAATATTTTTATAATTAAAGATTTGTTTTTTAAAAGAATATTAATCAAATTACTCATTAAAGAAAGGATGAAACAAATGATTAGAGATTATGATACCTTAATCTTAGATAAACGGGATTATATGTTATCAACTTTAGATAACCCGTATAACCCATATGAGGACTTTGATAAATGGTATCTATATGACGAAACATCTGGTTATCATACTTGTGGTTACTTGGCAAGATTAGTAGCAACGTCTTATGATTTATCTGAAGAAGATCAAGATGACGCTATTCGTATAGCAATGGAATCAATGCTCGAAACAAATGTAACAGGAAATTACTTTAAAGTCTTTCCTGATTCTGATATTAGCAAAACATTTATTATTGATTCTAATTTAGTTATGAATGATTAATAAACTTAATTATTTTAAAAATAGTTTGCCACGATTGGTTTCGTTCCAACTCCTCCTATAGGGGGTTATAGAGATCTATACCCCCCTATACTTTCGTCGTCGGGTAGGCAAAAAAGCCGGAACAGTTAAGAAAGTCAAGATTTTCGCGGTGGTTTTTTCTGAAACTCTTTTTCAAGAGCCTATAAACCCTTGAAAACACTATAAAAGTATGATTTTTACATTTACACATATGTTTTTCGTTTCTGCCGTACACCTTTTAAACCTTTAAGCTTTTATTCTTATGATACACCTTTTAAGTTTTTAAGCCTTTAAGCTTTTATTCTTATAATACACTTTTAAGCTTTTAAGCCTTTAAGCTTTTATTCTTATAATACACCTTTTTCATATTTCCTCTCATATTTTCTCCTTTTCTTTACTCCTATCAAAACTTCTTAATCTAATCCATCATGTTTTTGTAAACCATTCGTTCTAACAAATACTCCCAAAAATAACACACGTTTTTAAAAGAGGTGAAATTGATTTGGATGATTTTCTCAATTGGTACTGGGGTTATCACACAAATCCTTGTCTTACGTGTTCTTTTCCAACCAAATTTGGTTGCCTCTGTGCAAAAAAGATTGCTTATGACAAAGAGTGTGAAACTCTTTATTTTAATCCTATAGATGCATCCTATAAAATTTTTATATAAATAAGCAACCTTGTAGAATTAGAGACTTAATTATAGCCTAATTCAGAAGGGACGGTGTATTGTGTTTATAAAGAGCGATTCTCTTCCAGCAAGTTATTTACAAAATACATTACAATACGAAGGCGGTTACGTAAATCGATCTGATGACAAAGGCGGAGAGACTAACAGAGGAATAACAATAGGAACTTTACAAAACGCAATTCAAAAAGGTGTGGTTTCTAAATCAGTTACAATTCGATCTCTTACGAACGATCTTGAATCAGTAAGAAAAATTTATAACGATCTATATTATGCCAAAGCTAAATGTTTTTTAATACCTCATCCATTAGCTTTTGCACATTTTGATGCTTCTGTTCATCACGGAGTAGGCGGAGCAATTAAATTATTACAACAAACGTTAAATAAATTTAATGGCAATCTTACTGTTGATGGTGGATTTGGTCCATTAACTATTAAAGTTTTAGATGCTATTATTTTAAAAGTTGCAATGAAAATTTTAATTGATACATATCAAGATATGAGAGTTGCTAAATTTAATAGTATTATTGCAAAGGATCCAACACAAAAAGTATTTATTAATGGTTGGCTTAATAGAGCTGCTATGGTTCGAGCGTGGTGTCATCAACAAGAATGATGGACGGTGAATAATAATGGACGGTATTCAATATGGACAATTACCATTTAATGGAAACTATATAGATCACGAAGGTATAATAAGAAATATTGATGGGTTTGTTGTTAATGGAGATGGCATTCAACATAATATGGTTCCTATGAATGGCAATTTTTATGATTCGAATAATAAAATTAAAAATTTAGATGTACTATAATTTTTATATAGTTTTATTATGTTTGGGGTGAGATCATGGATAATGGAGTACAACGTAATCAAATGCCGTTTAATGGAAATTTTTATGACCATGAAGGTAAGATACGTAATATAGATTCATTATCTGGAGGTGGCGGATCAGCGTCATTTCCTCCTGGTGGAAAACCGGGTGAGTTTTTAGGGAAGGTGTCTGTTACAGATAATGATGTTGCATGGCTTGATCCTTTAGCGGGTCTTCCTGACAATCCTTATAGAGGAGAGTACGCAGATTTAGCAGCCTTACAATCAGCGTATCCTACAGATGTACAAGGTGCTTATGCTACAATAACAGGTCAACTCTATATTTATAACAATGGCTGGCAATTAGCATCAGGAGCATATAGAGGTAAATACACTACATTATTAGAATTACAAACGGCGTATCCAACAGATATAGCAGGGTCATTAGCTCTTGTTGGAGATGACTTATATGTCTATGATAATGGTTGGATAATAGGATCTCAAGGTACACCCGCTGTTACTGGTATTCCTAATGGTGGTACTACGGGTCAAGTATTAGCAAAAGCATCTAATACTGACGTTGATGTAGAATGGATAGACTTTCCTATAGTAAATGATGCTTTTGTTTGGCATGGCGCATATCATGTTATTACAGCAACAGATGTTGCAAATAAATATTTTGATATTACTGAAGAAATTGAGGCTTCTCTTAAACAAGACACAATACTTTTTGTTGAAACCGACGTACAATCTAGAGATGATTATGAAGTAATTAGTCCTTCTCGTATATCCTGGAGTGGAAAAGGTCTTGAGACCGATCCTCCAATGCAAGCTGGATGGACCGTTTGGGTTTTGTATCCTGTTAAAGTGAGTGGGCTTGGCGTTGGTGGAGGTACAGGTGGAACAGGAGCCGATGGTAAATCAGCTTATGAATTAGCTGTAGAGGAAGGTTATTCTGGAACTCTCCAGCAATGGTTACTTTCTCTTAAGGCAGCTGGTAAACGATATTTGCATACTCAAACTAGTCCTGAAAAAACATGGAACGTGCAACATAATTTTAATGAGAAACCGGTAGCTGTTGTAACAAGAGATTCTACTGGTGAAGAAGTAGTATGCTATCATGATTGGTCTACATCTACACAAAATTTATTAGTGCTGAAATTTAACATGCCTTTAGCTGGATCAGCATTAGTATTGGGGTGAGATTACATTTATGTCTATTGCTACTTATGGGTATCTAAATTTTAAAATTATAGATCAATTTACTGGTCAACCTGTGGAAAACGCTAAATTATCTGGAAATATGACATTATATAATTCATATGATAATTCTATATTTCAAAATCAAGATGTTGAGTTTCAGAATGTATTATCTAATAGTGATGGTATAATTACTTTAATGTTGTCGTCTACATCATCGCAAGTATATGCTATAATTAAATGGAAAGTTATATATAATGATGCTGTTAAAACTAGTGGATATTATCGAACTTCTACTTATAATTTATATATGAATCCGATGGGCGAAGTAATAGCTACTATATTTGTAAGAATAGATACTAGTACAAATTTGCCAGATAAAAATTATGGTATGGCTCCTCCAATTTATAATGTTTATATTCAGGCAGTAGATAATGAGTTAGAAACTAATCTTACAGATGCTGTTGTTACTTCTTCTCCACCGATTAAGAATCCAGATGTAGCAAATTATGAATATTATTATGTTTTAGATGGTTCAAGTGGTGAATATCTTAAAGGTCAAATTACACAAATTAGTACTGTTTCTAATCTTAAATTACCGTCGTTTCCATTAATAATTTGGGATTATGAAAATATTAATTTTGATCTTGCTCCAGTAACATATACAATATATATAAAGTTACCATATACAACTATAATTGGTGATCCAGATTATACTATTCAAGCACCAAAAATATATATTGTTGATTCTGATACATTAGAACCAATTTTAAATGCTGATTGTGAAGTAAATATATCATTTGATAATCCTTTCTTTAATAATTCTAGAACCTTTATTGATGATAATGGTGATGGAACTGTTTATACAGGTTCGTTTTGGGTTCGCCCACCAACTACAAAAATTATTATTAATGGTATAATTAAGAAAAAGGGATATGAAAATTGTGTGTTTGATATTGAGAAAGATATAGCTCTTGTTATTCCAGACGTTACTTTAAAAATGAATAAATCATCAAGTTATGATCCAGATGATCCAGATGAACCTGATGATTTTGATACTACAAGACACGCACCGCCTATATATAGAGTTTCATTTATAGATAAAGATGATGTTCCAATTGTGTTTTCTTTAGATATTACTAGTATTCCAGAAGCAACATATAATTCAAGTAATAATTATTACGAATTCGATTCTACACCGCAGCACATTCTCTACGGTCGTATTACTGAATTGCCAATTACTGATATGGCTGGTAAAAAACCATTAGATATGCCAATAGTATTGTGGAATTATAACGCAATAGATTTTACACAACCATCTGAAATTAAATACCTCACAATAAAAATATTAGATGAGAATGATTCTGGAACGAACACGTTTGAATTTGCTAGTCCTTTAATCTATGTAATAGATAAGGATAATAATCAAATAATAGACGCAAATTACGAAGTGAGCGTTTCTTTTAGTCCAACTAATTCAGCTATGCAAGCATTTAATACTTCAGGAGTTACATATCCTATTGGGTTAATTGATCTTGGTGCCTTTACTTTAAGCTCTTCTGATATTGTTGCTACTATTGATTTAAAACTTACTCATCCTGATTACAAAGATGTAGAAGTTAGTATAGAAACATCAATTGCTAATGCAATACAAACGGTTTATATTAAAATGAATGATAAATCTCAAGGAGGAATAACTGATATGTCTACAGGAATTAAATACTATTCTCAAATAGAAATGCTTGTTGATCCAACTCTTCCGAACCATGTAACACGACTCAAGGATGTACTGGATCTTGTTGATGGAAAGACTAAGGGCCCGGTAAAAGTTATAACCACGGCGAATTTAAGTGTTACTTATTCTGCTAAAGTTCTTACAGCATCAGCCGACGGAACTTTGGGCGCTATTGATAATATAACACTGGCGGTTAATGATCGAATATTAGTAAATGGTCAGACAGATCATACGCAGAATGGTATTTATACTGTTACTTCTCTAGGTGGTGCTAATGCTAGATTTACTCTAACTCGTGCTGATGACATGGACGCTGACGATGAAATAATAGAAGGATTTAGGGTATTTATTAGTGAGGGTACTATTTATGCTGGTACTGTTTGGAAATTACAGGGTACCGCCCCCTTTGTACTTGATACAGATAATATAGATTTTGTTCAAGATATAGTTAAGTATCGTGAAATAGCAGAGAAAATATTTGATGTTGTTGGAGATGGTAATACTACTGACATCACGATTTCACACGGTTTTGGTACAAAGAATGTAACGCTTGAATTCTTTGATGCTACTACTGGGGAGAATGTCGAGGTGTTTGCTCAGCGTACCTCTGTTAACGACGTTAAGCTTATATTTGGGTATAAGATTCCTTCGGATGTTGCTATTAAAGTTATAGCTCGAGCTGTTCTTAATCCATCGTAAGAAAATATTTTAGGGTGTCTTTCCTTTATTGGTTAGACACCTTTTGATTTGTACTAGAAAGGAGACGTGTATATTATATGTCTAATGCAATACCATATTTAAGTCAAATAGAGATGAAAACACCAGCTACAGAAGAATTACATTTAGTTAGAAAAAAAGAAGCTGTAATAAGCTCTAATGAATCAATAAATAATGCTGTTGCATTAACTTATGCTGAGTTTGAAGCGCTTCAAAATAAAGATCCTAAAACACTATACACAATAACAGATGCTCAAGGTTATACCAATCCTGTTCTAATAGTGCCTGATTATGATAATATAGAAACTACAAATAGAATATCTTCAAATAAAGGAACTTGGACGGCCGAACACACGGGTTATGTTAGAATTACAGCGCTGTCATCTATGGAAAATGGTCAGGATCATATTGTAGTACATATTAATAATAAGGTTGTTTATTCACAGCAGATTAATAGAACAACTAAAGGAAACATTCCAGATATATTGATAGAACGTTTTATTACTAAAGGTGATACATTAAAAATTACAGTTCAAAATTATTTTGATTCAGCGACTGCTTATTTTATACCATTAAAATTTATTGAAGCTTTACCACCAACAATTACTGAATATACACGCCGCACCGATGTTTCAATAGATGGTACTTCAATGAATTTCTATGTGTCTCCCACAGGCAGCGATGATAATTCAGGATATTTTTCAGATTCTCCAATGCTTAATATACATACTCTACTTGAGAAAATAGCAGCCGATGATAGATTACCAATAGGATATGATATCATTATTAATATAGCTACAGGTGAATATACATTTCCTGCTGATTATAAACTTCCTGTATTTAATAGACGAATAAGTTTTTTTGGAACTAATAAAAATAATACAATAATAAATTTATCTGGTTCTCAATATGGTCTATATATTAGTGGTAATTTTTATACCACGGCTGTTTCATATATAGGATCTGTATCTACGGTTGGTGGATATTTAATATTACTCGGCGGTCCATATAGAGCAGCTATACAAAATGGAAACATTACTGGTTTGAACAAAGATGTTGAATATTATGGTGTATATAGTGATATAGCATCATTAAGATTATATAATATGACTTTTATAAACTTACCAATAGCTATTGGTGTTAATTCTGGTCATAGTGAAATTAAATATATTCAGCACGAAACATCTGGCAATGATGTATTAATTGTTTCTAATAATTCTCTTATTGACGTTGATGCGGTGCGGTCAGCACATGCAACTACATTATTTAAATACACTAATGGCGGACGTATTTTCTTTCCGGGAGATAGCATGTATAGTACTACAGAGCAAATAACAGGTGAATTATCGATAGCTAATAAACCTATTTATCGAAGAACTTTTAATATAACTGGTCCAGCGCTTAACGCAACTTCATCGCAAGTATTAGTAAGTAGTGGCGTTGATCTGGTTGTAAGATTTGAAGCTATATGTATGACGAATGGCGCAGATACTATTGGGGCTATATATTATTCTGATGCTGGCAATTTACAAAGATCTGTGTCTATATATCATAATACAGTCACCCAATCAATATATTGTAATATAACTGTTGGTAGTAATTCACTTTATGCCACTCGCCCGTTTGCTATAACTGTTTGGTATACTAAGGTTTAATGGAGGTTTATAATTATGCTATTTCTTGGGGAAAATAGAATAGATGGATTGAGTGTTACTAAACCAGTGCCAGCAAGTTTTGCTCAAGGTACATTCGAACCAACGACAACCATAAATAAAAACGATACTGTAATATTGCCATTAGCGGATGCTGTTGGTACTTTAAGTAGTTATATTAATGGCGCCGAGTTTACCGTTCCAATAGCAGGAGTTTATACAATATCTGCTTTTTTTGGTATGGTAGATCCAACAGATACCGCTGGTTTATGTAATTACTTTGTTCAAATAGATTTTAATAACGGATTAGGTTATCAGAATGCTTTTGGTTTAACAAGAGCTTTTGGTAGAAATAGAACGCAATATATTTCAGGTACAATAGCATTAGATAAAGGTGCTAAATTACAAATATTAATTCACAATAGTGAAGAAATGGCTCGAGCATTTTGTGTTAAAGGAACGGGTGCAGATGCTCTTGGTGGTTGGTGGAATATAACACTTGTTGAGCAAGTTCTTCCTTCTATTGTTGCTGATTCGCATTTTGTAATATCAAGTAATGAACCTGGTAAGGTTGCAATTAACTCAGATTCTGGGCAAATGACTGCTAATAATGTACTAACGGCTGTTAATTTACCTATTAATACAGATTTAAATGATGTTAAGATAACTGGAACTTATTTTCTTTCAGATATTACTGGTATTTCTAATTTACCAATAGCTTATAAAGGAGTATTAGAAGTTTGGACTAATGATGTTGAGATAAAACAAGTATATGCATTAACTAGTTATAACAACTATAAATATGAAAGAACGTTTTTTAATAATGTTTGGAGTACTTGGCAGCGAGTGCAATTTAAATCTGATGAATATATGACAGCTTATACTAATGGATTACAGAATCCAGATCCAAATACCAACTACTTTCAATATTATAAAATACTAGAACTAACTAATCCTGGGAGTAGTGGACAGACAAAAGTAAGTTTATTTATGTATTGGACGGGTTCTGATTCTGCGCCTGCTAGTTTTGGCGTTGGAATAATTGCAATACGTTTAAGAGGAACTGGTACTCCAGCAGTTTCATCACTCGCTATACAGCATCATGCAATGATTACCTCTTCTCAAGTAAGTTGGGGATATGTTCATACTGGTACAGATACCAGCGGTGTTTTTACACTATATGCTAGGTGTCGGCAATACTTTGGATTAAATACTATACTTCTACGTGGCGCTGCTCCTTTAAATCCTTGGGTTAATATTGGCACCGCACAACCATCGGATTATACAGATTTAGCATCGGTATAAAATGATAGATATTATTTGCCCTGATTGTGGCTCTATTAATATCTATTATCAAGGTGGTTGTGTTGTTTGTATGGATTGTGGATGGAGCCCTTGTAAAATTTAATAGTAAAGAACGTAAAGAAAGTAAAGAACGTAAAGAAAGTAAAGAAAGTAAAGAACGTAAAGAACGTAAAGAACGTAAAGAAAGTAAAGAAAGTAAGGAAAGTAAGGAAAGTAAAGAACGTAAAGAAAGTAAAGAACGTAAAGAAAGTAAAGAACGTAAAGAAAGTAAAGAAAGTAAGGAAAGTAAAGAACGTAAAGAAAGTAAAGAACGTAAAGAAAGTAAAGAACGTAAAGAAAGTAAAGAACGTAAAGAAAGTAAAGAACGTAAAGAACGTAAAGAAAGTAAAGGAGTTAGTAGATTTTTTAATATTTATTAACTCCTTTGCTTAATTCAAAATGGAAGGAGATGAAAGAGTATGGCAAAAAATAAGACGCCAAAGAAGCCACTAAAATCTTCTGGTTCTAGTAAAAAAGTGTCAGGAATTAAGAGGTCTAAATCTAAAGTTTGTTACTAACAGCTTTCCATGTTCGACGGAAAGGAGTGAATATTATATGTGGGATGGTGAAGAAAGACGAGGAGATAATCGTATTTTATTAGATATGGCATCTCGTATGGGTGCTTTAGAAACAAATATGGGTCATACAAAAGATGGTATTGAAAAGATTGATAGTAAACTTGAAAATATGTTAAAGAGTGCTGTAGATAGAGATGCTACTGTCGGACGATTAACAGTAGCTATTGAAACATTAGGAGATAGAGTATTAGAGCAAGAAGATAAACTTGACGAACATGTTAAAAATGATATTTCTATAGTAAGTTGGCTTAGTAATAAAGTTATATATATTATTATTTTAGTAATGGGTATGATAGGTGCCGCTTTTGTTAATCAATATCTTATACCAAAGGTAATGGGTATATTTGGCTCTAAAGAAGAACAAGAAATTGTACAATTAACAAAAATGCCAACAAGGCCTCTGTCGTTTGGCAACGAGACGACAAGCATTGAAAATATAAATGAAGAAAAATTTAATTTAAGAAAAGAGGAAATAGAAGATGAGGAGACCCTTTAAACCATTTGCGTTGTATGAATTCAATACACGCGCAGATTTTCCTGCAAATGGACACGTGGGTTACATTTACAGAGCTGTTGGTGGTAACGACACTGGTTTCTATCTCTGCGAAGGAGATGGGTCGGTCTATACTGGAATGTCGCAGGCTAAAGTACCTAATGGTGGTTTACCTGGCGAGTTTCTTGGTAAATTGTCGGTATCTGATGGTGATGTTGCGTGGATAGATCCTTTAGATGGTATACCAGCAAATCCTTATAGAGGAGAATTTGCAAGTTTAACAGCCTTACAAACAGCATATCCTACTGATTCTCAGGGTGCATACGCTACAATAACGGGTCAACTTTTTATTTATAATAATGGTTGGGAAGTAGCTTCAAATGTGTATCGTGGCAAATATAATATTCTTAGTGATTTGATAACAGCTTATCCAACAGATGTAGCAGGAGCTTTAGCTCTTGTAGCAGATGATCTTTATATATATCATGGTGAATGGATTATAAGCTCACAAGGTGTAACTGGAATAGATCATAATAAGTTAGAGAATTTACAAGGTGGCGAATTTGGTTATAGAGGGCATTTGGAAGAAAGCGAGTCTATCTGGGTTAAAGAGAAGATGAGCGGAGTACCAGCAACACCTATAAATTACGCTCCTATAGACGGTGCTCTTGATATATTTCAAGCACCATTATTTACGTTAAGTCCTTATAGCTCACCATTATATATTCCGTTACTTAAAATAAATGTAATGATTGCAACTGATGATCAAATGACTGATGTTGTGTTTTGGGATGATGTTTTTACAAATAATGTTGAATTTGAAATTCCAGCATTTTGGGCAATAATTCAAGCCAACACAACATATTATTGGCAAGCAAGATTTGTTGATGAAGAAGGAAGGCAAAGTAGTTGGAGTGATATAACATCATTTACAACTTTAGCTACTTTTGAAGCAACTATAGTAAAAACTCCAAAAATAATATATCCAAGTAAAGATGGTTTACGAATTCCTTCTGTTAATCCATCATTTGTTGCATCTGAATTTGCTGTAATAGGGGTTACAGATACTCACGAATCAAGTGATTGGGAACTTGCTAATAGCCCATTATTTGAATCGGCTGGTATAATTGCAGATACAACAGATGATATAACAAATAAAGTTATGTGGACGCCTACTGTTACGGTAAATGGTTCCGCGTATGTTAGAACAAGACAAAAAGGAGTTCTAACAACAGAAAAGAGTCCGTGGTCTACTAGACGAATGTTTTTACCAAGAGAATATTATACTGGTGCTGTTATCGGTGTTGGATTAAGATTATTAGAAGATGGAAATTATTATACTCATTGGATAGATGAAGGCGGTAATGATGTAAATCTTGCTAGTAATTATTTTGATAATCATTTGTGTTATAAACATCCGTTGATTATTATTGCTGGTCAGCACATGGCGACTGTTGTTCCAACATACGCTAAATGCGAAAAGAATGAATCAGCACAAGTTGGAGAAGATAAATATAGATGGTGGGTTAGTTATGAAGAATTTGATGGATGTGTGCTTCATCCGGCATTTGATCAGTCTGATGGTCCAATATATTTAAGTAGATATATGGGTGGTGCTTTAGCTGACAATTCCGCCAACGTAAGTGGTAGTGTTTCATCAGTTACTAATTTATGTAGTTTACCGAATTCTGCCGTTTGGAGTTCATCGATTAATTTAGGTAACTATGAAACTTTTACTACTCAATCATTAATCAACAAAGTAGCTTGGCTAAATACAGATGTTGATAATGATCATAAAGGCTGGCATGTAGAAAGCATATATGATTTATCTTTAATAAATTTATTACAATTAATTGAATTCAGAAGCTTTGATTACTCAACTGGAGACTGGTTTGGTTCTACTACTAATCAGTCTACTAGTACCGCATCGTTTGTTCCGTGGAGAAATATTCAAAATATGACATCTAATACTAGAGTTTGTCTAGGAGCATATGCTGGTAAAAGTTTAGACGGTAACACTTCTAGTTATTATGTTATAGGAGATCCTAAAAATTTAGCAACGCAACTAAATGTGGCGTTGGTTCCTATAGAAGATACTTGGCCAACAAATAAAATTGTTAGAATATATTGTACTGATATATATATGGGCGAAGTAAGTACGTTAAATTTTGATGTTGGTTTACTGTTTTTAGTAAAAGAAGCTACTACTTATGCAATAGCAGATGTTCCATTTAATCCCGTTGGTATATATTTATTTAATGTTTCTCGTACTAATGATATGTATCAAAGAAAATCTATAAATGAAATAATGAATTATAAGGCAATTAGTTTTTATACACACGCAGGAAGTAATGGTAATACAGGAGCTATAGTTTCATATATAGGTAAATGGACTAAGAGTTAAAAGGAGGGTTTAGTAATGGGAGATTGGTCAAAGAATTTTAATAAATCTGAATTTGCTTGTCCTTGCTGCGGTAAATTTATACAACATAATTCTTTGGTTGATATGCTTCAAGTTATTAGAGATGAAGTAAAATCTCCCATTAAAATTAATTCGGGTACAAGATGTTTAAAATATAATAATTCTTTGAGTGGAAGTTCTAACAATTCTGGGCATCTTACGGGCGAGTCGGCAGATATATATATATCTGGTTGGGATAATCAAAGATTATATATATTTCTTAAAGAATTATATAAAGTTGGAAAAATACAAAAACTAACATATTGTTACAAAATAGTAGGTAAAACAAATACTGCCGTACACGTTGGAATAGATAAGAAAAACCGTAAATCTATATGGGGTTCTGGTTAAAAGAAGATAGTATGTTAAGATGGATAGCTAAATGGCCAATGCGTAAACCTTTAGTATTGGTCGTTGTAATTATGTCCGTAGCTGTTATTTTGCATTCTGTCTATCAAGATAAAGATATTCCATCAAATACGGCAGGTTTTATGAGTGTTTTTGTGGGTGCTGTTGTTGGATCGTATTTTGCATCAAGTGCTTTTGAGAGTGTTCATACTTCTTCTAGTGAAAATTGTGATCCTGTTGTTAGTGAAGCCACAAGAGCTGTTTTAACGGAGGAACGTGCGTATGACAAATCAAACTCAGAAACTATCAACGAAGACTAAGATTATTATAGCTATTTCAGGTCTTTTATTAGGCGCCGCTATTGCAATGTATATTTTTACTGATCCGTCAACAACAAAGTTTACAGATCATGTTATTGAAGAAATTAAAGAAGAGAATATGACTTATCAGGAAGAGGTGAAACAGATTGAAGAGCGTGTTATTAGAGAAACAAGGATTGTTAGAGAACAAGTTCAACAAAATATTAGCGCTCTCGATCCTGATGCTCTTGCAAACACTATGGTTCACGAAATTATGCTATGGCGCGGAGCCTCTTCCGATCAATCTCAAGCACGTTCCACCTGGTTATACGATTGAAGAAGAAGGATATTTTATAGATATTCCAACAATGCAGGAAATAACAGCTATGGTTCAAACATACAGAATTGAGCGAGAGATTTATGAAAAAGCTTATAATGAGCTTAATAATAAATCTAAAGAATACACATCACAACAAGAAAAGAGATTAAAAGAGTTAGAAGAAGTTATAAATTTAGAACGAGATGACTGGCGTAAAGAAATTCGTAAAGCACGAGCACCTGGAATTGGTATTTTTGCTGGTCCAGCAGTATCAGCAAATGGTGATGTTGAAGTTGTAATTGGTGCTGGAGTTGTCTGGCGTATTTTTTAAATAATATTATTGGAGGTGATAGATATGTTAGAATTTAATCTTATCACCATTGTTTCATTTGTTGGGATGATAATTGGATTAATAAATTCTATTTATCTTATGCGCGGAAACATCAGTTCAAATCAAGAACGAAAATGGAAAGAACTTAAAGAATGGCAAGAAAAGATTGATTATAATTTTACAACAGATAATAACATACGATGGGATAAATTAGTAATTTGGAAAGATAAAGTTAATGAACGTTTAGAGCGAGATTATGAAAGACTTAATACTCATGCAAATTTTTTGAAAAAACGAGGCGAGTTTGAAGAACTTGTGTTATTGAGTCTTGGCGGTATATTAAAAACTCTCACTGTAGATAATGGAAGTCCATCAATACAAAAATTAGCAGATAGATTAGAAACTTATACGGCTTCGCTTGGAAGATTACACGCAGAACACATTGATGAGTAAAAGTTATTCAAAATGGAAGGAGGACTTTCGTGATTAAACGTGGTAGAAAAAAAATCTTAGAACCAATTCCAAAATTTGAACGTCGTCCTCCTCCATCGCCAACACCAGAAGGACGTGAAAATCAGATGATTGCTCTTGCTGTTGATAGAGCTGAAGAACAAATTCGAAGCGGTAATGTATCCGCTCAAGTATTAACGCATTATCTTAAATTAGGATCAACAAAAGAGCGTCTTGAGAAAGAAATTCTTGAAAAACAAAAAGAACTTATTACAGCAAAGACAGAAGCCATACAATCAGCAAAGAAAGTAGAAGAGCTTTATACGAATGCTCTAAAAGCTATGAGAGCTTATAGTGGTGGAGCATTTGATACAACAGATGAATTATAAAAAAGAGGATATAATTTATATAAAGAGTATATACAAGAACACAAACATTTTTTAAGGGTTGGTGAAAAGAATTATGTCTAAAGTAGTGCAAAGAACTATCACTCCTTTTAGTGGAAATTATTATGATAGTGATGGAAAGCTTCGAAATATAGACGGTCATCTTGTAACTGGCGACGGATTTAAAAATCCAAACACTCAAATAAATGGCGATTACTATGACCACGAGGGTAATATAAAAAATCTTAAAGAACTTTTAGATAGTTTTACCTCTGGATCTGGTGGCAGTACTGATCCTGGATTAAATATTCAAGTAAAAATGGATATAAATTATTCTTCTGATGCTGGAATTTTATTGGTGTCTGTTCATCCAGCAGAACCAATGACAGACTCAACAGTATCAATTATTTTAAGCGGGACCACAAGACAGGGCTCGTCACAACAACATAATTTTGCATTTTCTAATAATATTAGTGATTATGATTTTTTTTGGCAGTTAACAAATTTTAGTACAAAAATTATGTCTTCGAACGACGCGTTTTTAAATTTATGGACTCTTTTTATTATAAGAAACTCTGATAATTGTGTTCTTTATTCAAATATTATTAACTTTGTTAAAGAACTTCCTTCTGGTGGTACTACAGGTCAAGTATTAGCAAAAGTGTCTAATACAAATAGAGATTTTACTTGGGTTAGTCCTACAGCAGGAACGGGTGGTTTACCAAATGGTGGAAGTAGCGGTCAAATACTCACAAAAGCTTCTTCTGTTGATGGCGATGCTGAATGGGTTGATGTTCCAGATGAAGAACTTCCTTCTGGAGGTAACGCCGGTCAATTACTTGGAAAAGCGTCTGCTACAGACAAAGATGTTACCTGGGTTGATCCTCCAACTAGTAGTGGCTTGGGGATT
>NZ_JAITJM010000004.1:0-5210 GCF_031278955.1 Candidatus Endomicrobiellum cubanum
CTAAAAATGATTCTTCTAACCCTATCACCCTCACCTCTTCTTTTTATCTAGATAACAATTCCATTAACATCTCTTCCTATTGTAATGTATACCGCATATACGCTGCTTTCCTAGACCTAGTCTCAGACCGTGACGCTGTTTATCATCCTAGTACTATCTCTGTTTCCTCTAATTCCATTTCTATTAGTTCTTCTATTTCTAACTACTCACAAATATACTTTGCTTACTTATCCTTATACAACTGTGAAGTAGACAATCTCCTCATTAATAACAACACCCTTTCTTTTACTGCCTCTGACCCTAATAATGATGATTTTACTTTTAGCGTCGCCTCTACTATTAATTCTTTCTGTAATGACGCTGGTCTACTTGCTAGATTCGACTTGTCTAATAACTTCTATATTGCGCTTCTGCTAAACTTGGGAACTCTTCTTCCAACTTCTTCATTTTGAATTAGGCGACGACTAAGGCCGTGAATACATATTCACGGCCTTTTTTATTGCTGCCCGTTGTTACCCGATTTTGCCTTTTAAATAAAGAAATTTGGAGTTATCCTTCTTTTAACCTTTAGCTATATTGAAATATATAGGTAAGTTTATTTCCCAAACTGACACAATTATAATATCTTCTTTTGGCATGAACATTGCTTTTTCATACAAACAAACAGACAGACCCTTTATCAATCTTCTTTGTAAATCTAAAAAGTATTTAACAGTTTCTGGGAGCTTGCCATTGGCCAAAATTCATCTGCAACTAAATCTTCTGCTGTATCTACTTTTTCTCTTAAAGCTTCTAAAATTTTTACGCCCGTAGAGGCAAACTTTTCTGCAGTTTCTGCAGCAGTGCCACAAGAAGTTGTAACAAATTTATTTAATTCTAAATTATATTTATTTATATCTTCATAAAGTTCAATTAAAATTTTGGCTTCTTTTACAAATATATCTGATTTTAATTTTAGTTTTTCTAAATTTTTAGCTGTTTGAGAAATTTTTTCTATCTGTTTTAAAATAGCAGGCAAAATTAACGTATTTACACTTTTCATAGCATATTTATATTCTATTTCTTTTGTTTTAATATAATTTTCAAGCTTGATTTCTACTTTTGATTTTAATTCTCTTTCATTTAGTATTTTAAACTCAGAAAATGATTTAATAACATCTTCTTTTAAGAAAAGATTTAAAGCTTCAGGCGTATTTTTAGCATTGGGCAGACCTCTCTTCTCTGCTTCTTTATGCCAATCCTTGGAATACCCATTCTTCTCAAATCGTATATTTTTTGTTTCTGAAATTATTTCTTTAATGACTTCTAAAGCTTTTTGCTTAACATCTATATCTCCTTTTTTAGCTTCTATTCTATTATAAATTTCATTAAAACCATAAGCAGCTATAAAATTTAATATAGTGCCTGCTTCTGATGGATTTGAAGAAGAGCCTAAAGCTCTGAATTCAAACTTGTTTCCTGTAAAAGCTACAGGAGAGGTCCTATTTCTATCAGAATAGTCTTTGTTAACTTTTGGAAGATTTTGCACACCAAGCGTAATTTCGTTTACTTCTTTTTCATCAATAGTACCAGCTTTTTCTATAGAATTTAACAAATCACTTACATATTCCCCAAGGTATACTGACATTATTGCAGGAGGCGCTTCATTTGCCCCAAGCCTGTGATCATTGCCGGCATCTGCAACGCTAGCTCTTAAAATTCCACCGAACTTTTTTACTCCAAATAGCACTGCACTTACGGCTATAAGAAAAGATATATTTTTAAGAGGAGATTTTGTAGGTTCAAAGTAGTTCGCACCTGTGTTGTCGCCAATAGACCAATTAAAATGTTTACCTGAACCATTTACTCCAGCAAAAGGTTTTTCATGGAGTAGCGCTACCATATTGTGCTTATCTGCAACTTTTTTTAATACTTCCATAATTTGCAGGTTATTATCTATAGCTAAGTTTACTTCTTGATGTAGAGGTGCAAGCTCAAATTGATTAGGAGCAACCTCATTATGCCTTGTTTTAACTGGTATCCCTTTACGATACAAAGTGTTGTCCACTTCTTCCATAAATTTTAAAACGTTTTTACGGATGTTTCCGAAATAGTGATCTTCCATCTCCTGCCCTTTTGCCGGTTTGCTTCCAAACAACGTTCTACCTGTAACTATTATATCTGGCCTAGAAGCAACTAAATCTTTTGATAAAAGAAAATATTCCTGCTCAATTCCAGCAAAAACTTTAACTTGTTTTGCGTTCTTGTTGCCAAGCAGTTTCTGTAAAGCAATAACTTTTTCATTTAAAACAGTAAGAGATCTAAGCAAAGGTGTTTTTAAATCTAAAACTTCACCTGTCCAAGAAAGAAAAACCGAGGGAATTACTAAAGTTTTTGTTTTGCCTGATTCTAAAAGAAAGACTGGAGAAGTAGGATCCCATGCAGTATATCCTCTTGCTTCAAAAGTGGACCTTATACCTCCTGAAGGGAAAGATGATGCATCTGGTTCTGACTGAACAAGCTGAGATGCTGAGAACCTTTCTATTATTTCGCCATTGTCACCATAATCTATAAAAGAGTCATGCTTTTGGGCAGTGCCTCCTCTTTGAGGTTGAAACCAATGAGTAAAGTGTGTTGCTCCTTTTTCCAAAGCCCACTCTTTCATGGCATGGGCAACTTCACCAGCTATTGACTGATCTAAAGGCTCCACATTGTCTATGGCATCAACAAGCTTTCTGTAAATATTTTTACTTAGCTTTTGCTCCATAATTTTTTTTGTAAATACCAATTCTCCATAATAGTTGTGTATTGATTGCATGGCTGTCCTCTATCTCTGTAAAAAATGTTTGCTTACTTAATTATACTGATATTTAACTATTTTCCTGGTAACATGTCAACAAAATTAGCTTTTTACTAAAACGTAAAGCAAAAAAAGCAGTTGTGCCAAAATTTTTGGTACTGCTTCTTAGAAATTATTAAACTAATATTATATCTTAAGAATAGTTAGAACATATATAAATAAAACCATCCCACATAAAGCATAACGCCCCATAGAGACAATCCATTTTCCAACAGGCTTTGATCGTCCAGTTTGAACTTCTTGCAAAATAAGATGTTTTGGAACAAGCCAGAAAAAGAAAATGGCGCTTCCTAGAGCGCATAGAGGAATCAAATGTAAAGACAATAAGTCAATAACCTTTCTTATGTTGCCCACAACTAATACTTTGCACAACAAAACTGTAGCTGCAGAGACAAAAAATATAGCTAAAAGACGCGGTACCTTAAATTTATCATGCAAAGCCTGTACAACTACTTCGAGTTGCCCTATAAAAGAAGTCAAAGCTGCAAAGAATATCGCTAAAAAGAAAGTAAACATAAAAAATTGACCAAAAGGGATGGCTTTAAATATATCAGGCAGGGTTATAAATAAAAGAGCAGGGCCGCTGTTTAAATCTTTTCCAAAAGCAAATACTGCTGGAATAATCATAAACGTGGCCAATATAGAAACAAATGTATCTGCAAAAACAATGTATTTTGCAGAAGAAATTATATCACTTTCTTTTTTCGTATAAGAACCATATGTAACCATTGTTGAGCCTCTTAAAGACAAAGAGTAAAAGACTTGGCCTAAAGCTATCATCCAAGTTTTTACATCAAACATATACTTCCAATCTGGAGAAAATAAATATTTGTATCCTGCGATTGCATTTGGCAAGAAAGCTACTCTGATGCCTAAAATTATAATGAGTATAAAAATTGCAGGTAACATTATAGCGCAACTCTTTTCTATACCATTTCTAATGCCCCCAATTAAAGTTACTACAGCAGTAAGTAAAGTTACGATCATCCAAAAGAGAACATGTTCATTACTTGATATTGTAATATAATATTGATTACTGCTAACTGCTTTAAAAGCAGAACCTGTTAAAGAACCTAAAGTAAAACGGATGACCCAAGAAAACACTAAAGTATATCCTACAGCCTGTAAAAAAGCTACCAGAACGCATACCCAACCAAATGCTTCGCCTGGTACTGTGTTCTTAGTGCGCAACTGTAAAATTTTTTTGAAAGCTGTTGCAGGCCCGCCTCCTGTAAACCTTCCAACAGACACTTCGCCAATTAAAGCAATAAGTCCTAAAGCTATTGCGCATACAACGTAAGGGATTACAAATGCTGCTCCTCCTCTTTCGCCAACACGATAAGGGAAAAGCCACATGTTTCCCAGCCCAATTGCAGTGCTGGCAGCAGCAAAAATCAGTCCCCATTTAGACGAAAAAGAATCTTTTGCTGAACCCATTTTATAACTCTCCTGTTTTTTTTATTTTATATCTTGTCGTCTGCATCTTTAACTCCAAAAAAACAAAGCGCTTAAAGAGAAAATTCTCTTAGCTGCTTTGTTGTTTTACTTAATAAAGAAGACAGCATTTAATATTTTATTTCTTTTGAAAAAATATATCAATAGCAAGATGAATTACCAACGCACCTAAAGCTGAGAGGCTTCCTATTCTAATTCAGTTGACTCCCTGAATAAGTTACAAGGCTGCCACCGCAATCCCTACGGCCAAAAAAATATCCTTACAAAAAGCAAGTATGGTTCTGAGCTGCGTTATAGTCAGGGTCATGGTGAGTATGGCAAGTCCGAACATGGATGGATAGATAAAGTTATATCTTCATATTTATCACAGCACACATGACAAAGTTTGGTGGTTGGAGAAAAACGATTGATTGTAACAAAATAAGTTCCTTTGTTCTTTGACTTATACTCAATCATTTGTCTAAACTTCCCACATGAGTTGTCTAAAGTAGCTTTCCCAACCTTAGACATTGACTAACTCTCTTGACTTCTTGTGCAGATAGCCCCTTCTCTGATTAGATTTTTTCTCATGAACTTTACGATTTTGCTTTTGTTAGTTCTTTGATTTTTTCTTTGGTCTCAATGATAGTTTGCGTTGCTAATTCAATTTTTCCTTGATTAAAATATTTTACAGCTTTATTATTGCCTTTTACATTTACTTCAGAAATAAATAACTTTTATCTGCAAACATAACCTACCTTGTAAAATATTTATAAATAATAAAGCAAACTTTTATCATAAACATTAAGTCTTATATACTATACTAATATCCTTAATGTACATTTTGGGGAATATCTTTAGATATTCTCTCTTCTTTTCAAAATCTTTTATGTCTGATAAATATGCGTTTGTTACCATTTTATGTCTCTCTTTCATC
>NZ_JAITJM010000049.1:0-18387 GCF_031278955.1 Candidatus Endomicrobiellum cubanum
TATGATACTATGGAAGCTTCAAGAACAAAAATTTCAGAAATAAAACGTTTTGATTTACAACCTGTTACGGTTGAAGAAGCAATTAACGAGATGGACAATCTCGGTTATAGAGTATATATGTTTAAAGACGGATTGAACGACAAGATGAGCGTTCTTTACCGCAATGACAGTGGGTCTGTAGTTCTTTTAGAACCCAATGAAATGTAAGGTAAAATAGGAGAAAGAGATGAAGATTATGGATTTTTTAAGTCAAGATTCAATACTTGTTGATCTGAAAGCAACAGATAAAAAGTCAGCTATTGTAGAACTAGCTGGAGTTTTAAAAAATACTGAAAAAATTAAGGACACTGATGATATAATAAATGTTGTTTTAGAAAGGGAAAAACTCGGCTCAACCGGAATTGGCCAAGGAGTTGCAATTCCTCACGGAAAAACTGATCTTTTGCAAGAGCAAATAGGTGTGCTTGGTATTTCTCGCAAAGGTATAGAGTTTAATTCCCTTGATGGAGAACTAGTTCATATAATTTTTCTTTTAGTTGGACCTGTTGAAGTTGCAGGTCAGCATTTGAAGGCTTTATCGAGAATCTCAAGATTATTTAAAGATAAATTTTTAAGACAAGCTATAAAAGATGCTAAAACTGCACAAGAAGTAGTAAAACTCATACAGCAAGAGGATGCTTATTAATGACAATGGACGTAGGCGTTCTTATTAAAGAAAAAAGTGAAGACTTTAAGCTAAAATTATTGGCCGGAAAAGATGGGATTGGCAGAAATATCACTGTTCCCAGTATAAATAGGCCAGGCCTTGCTTTAACAGGCTTTCTAGAACATTTTCCATATGAGCGCATACAGGTTATAGGTATAATAGAACATATATATCTAAGCCGGTTGGATGACAGTTCTCAGATAGAAATATTGACTAAAATTTTCTCAAATGAAAAAGCCGTGGCTTGTGTTTTAACTAGAGATTTAGAATCTACAGATGCTATGCTTAAAGTTTTTTCGGATCTAAAAGTGCCTCTTTTAAAGACTAGTTTAAGACCGTCTGCTCTTATTGGAGATTTGAGTTATTATTTAGATAGCAAAGTTGCGCCTTCAATTAAAATACACGGTGTTATGGCAAACGTTTATGGTATCGGTATTTTAATTGTAGGAAAATCTGCCATGGGGAAATCTGAATGCGCTCTTGAACTTGTTAAAAGAGGCCACAAATTTATTGCCGATGATATAGTCAATATAAAAAAGCTTTCTTTGGGACAATTTTTAATTGGAAGTAGTTTAGAGATTACAAAACATTTGATAGAAGTAAGAGGTATAGGCATTATAGACGTTAAAGAACTTTTTGGTATAGGGAACATTTTGTCAGACTCAAAAATTGAGCTTGTTATAAAGTTTGAAGAATGGACCCCTGTTAAAAAATACGATAGAATAGGTCTTGACGATTATTATGCAGAGTATTTAGGTGTTAAAATACCAGAGATCACAATTCCTGTGGCTCCAGGCAGAAACTTAGCAGTTCTCGTTGAGACTGCAAGTTTAAATCAAAGGTTAAAAAACAAAGGACATTTTACTGCTAAAGCATTAAATGCCACATTGCGTAAAGAACTAAATAATCAAATAAGCCATGAATAGATTGTGTATAGTTTCAGGTATGTCAGGAGCTGGCAAGAGTCAGGCACTCAAAATCTTTGAAGATTTTGGGTTTGTTTGTGTTGACAATATGCCTGTTCAGATGATAACCGATTTTATAGATATATGTATAAAAGATTCCGAAAAATATAAAGACATTGCAATAAGTATAGATTCCAGGTCTGGAGAAAATCTTTCCTATTTTGATGCTTTTCTTACAGTTCTAAAAAATAAAAAAGTTAAATATAAAATTATTTTTTTAAATGCTTCTAACGATATAATTATAAGACGTTATTCTGAAACACGTCGTAGGCATCCTAGTGGCCAATCTGTTTCTGATGGAATAGATCATGAAAGAAAACTTTTGGATACTATTTTTAAAGTTGCTGATGAGGTTATTGATACATCTAACCTTACTATAGGAGAGTTAAAAAAAATAATTTCCGTTCTTTCAGGTATAAGTCAATTAGAAAAAAGATATTTGGGTATTTCGGTGATGTCTTTTGGTTATAAATATGGTGTTCCAAACGACGCAGACATAGTTTATGATATTCGCTTTTTAAAAAATCCAAATTATGTAAATGAGCTAAAATATAAAACAGGACAAGACAAATCTGTTCAAAAATATATAGAAAAACAAAAAGAATTTAAAGTATTTTTTGATGTATTTTCAAAACTTATAGAGCTTACTCTTCCTGGATATATAAAAGAGGGGAAAAGTTATTTAACTATTGCAATAGGTTGTACCGGGGGGCACCACAGATCTGTTTTTATTACTGAAAAACTAGCTTCTTTTTTAGAGATTAGAAAGTATAAAGTAAACCTCAACCACAGAGATATTCTTAGGGATCTATAATAATGAGAAAATTAAGCACCGAAACTTTTAATATGTTATCCAACTCAATAAAAAATGATTAAAATTATTGTAGCGGCTCATTGTGGTTTAGCTGCTGAGTTTGTAAATGCAGCTGTGGCTATATCAGGCACACATCCGAATCTTTATTTTGTTGAGCGTAGTTCAAATGGTAGTTTGCAACATATATATTTAAGTATTGAAACTCTTTTGAAAGATATAATTGACGACGATGGGATTTTAATTCTTACTGATCTTCTTGGCGGTTCGCCATGCAACGCTGCGATTCAGGCGAGCATGAATTTAAAAGTTGAAGTTATTTCTGGTGTAAATCTGCCTATGATACTATCTGCCGTAATGTTAAGCACAACCAATATAAATTTGTCTGAACTTGCCAAGAAGGTGCTAAATAAGGGACAAAAGAGCATAGTAAATGTAAAAAAGTTATTAGAAGAACATCAAAACACTATTTGTAAGGGGAAATAAATGGCTATAATTTTAATTAGAGTAGATGATCGGTTAGTACATGGGCAAATAGTGCAAGGGTGGCTTAAAACGCTTGATGTGGATGTTGTTTTGGTTGTTTCAGATTTAGCTGCAAACAATAAAATACAACAGACTCTTATGGAGCTGGCTTTACCGAGCTCTATAAGGCTTGATATAAAAACTCTTAAAGATGCTACAACTTCTTTGATTAACAGAGAATATGATAAAGAAAATATTATGATCTTAGCTGCATATCCATCAGAAGTCTTATATATGATAGAAAAAGGTTTAGAAATTACGTCTTTAAATATAGGTGGAATGCATTTTATAAACGGTAGAAAACAGTTGGCTGAAAACGTATGTGTAAACAATGAAGATATTGAAAATCTGCGTCAAATATATTCTAAGGGTATTGAAATAGAAAGTAGAGTTTTGCCAAATGACGATAAATTGAATATTATGGATATTTTGGAGAAAGAATATCAAACTGTATGTAAGGTGGATAAATGAGCAAAGTTAAATTCATTTTTTGTACGCATAATCATCAGCCAATAGGAAATTTCGGCTGGGTTTTTGAAAAAGCTTATCGTAGCGCATATAAGCCTTTTATGGATATTATGCTTAACCATCCAAAGATAAAATGGAATATGCATGCCAGCGGGATGCTTTGGGAATACTTTGAAAAAGAACACCCTGATTACATAAAGGATGTAAAGAAGCTTACAAATAGTGGGAATCTTGAAATATTATCAGGTGGATACTACGAGCCGTTGATGGCTTCAATTCCAAACAGAGATAAGATAGGACAAATAACTAAATTAACTAAATACATAAAAAAAACATTTTGTTGTAAGGAAGTCAATGGACTTTGGCTTGCTGAAAGAGTATGGGAACCAGGAATGGCAAAAGTTTTGTCTGCAAGTGGTTGTCAATATAGCGTATTGGACGATTCTCATTTTGTTGCTGCAGGTATGAATGCAGAAAATCTTAGCGGATATTATACTACTGAAGATGAAGGATATAGTCTTAATATTTTTCCTATAAACAAAAAAATGAGGTATTTAATCCCTTTTGGTCTGATTGAAGATATACTTAAATATTTCAAAAAACTTATAGAAAAAAATCCTGGAAGAGACATCGTTGTAGTTATGGCCGACGATGGAGAAAAGTTTGGTATGTGGCCGACAACGTATCAACATGTTTACGAAAATAAATGGCTTGAAAATTTTTTAGTTGCTTTAGAAGAAAACTCTGATATTGTTGAGACAGCTACGTTTTCAGAAATTTTAGAGATAAAAAAATCTTCAGGAAGAGTGTATTTGCCATGTGCTTCATACGAAGAAATGTCAGAATGGACTTTGCCCGTGGAAGTGCAACAATCTTTTGAAAATATTTTGGAAAGATATAAGTATGACGATGTAAGAAAGAGATTTTTACATGGCGGTTTTTGGAGAAATTTTTTAACCAGATATGAAGAAGCAAATAATATGCATAAAAAAATGCTTTACGTAAGCAAGAAAATTGAAAAATGTTTGGAACATGAGAAACGTCACAGCCAAAAAGCAGCGTATGACTTGTATGCAGGGCAATGTAATTGCGCTTATTGGCATGGAGTTTTTGGTGGTTTGTATTTGCCTCACTTAAGAAACGCCATTTATAATAAATTATTGAAAGCTGAAGAACTTTACAATAAATCTATGCTTAAAAAAGCGTCTTGGAATGTTTTCGACTTTAATTGTGACTCACATGAAGAGTATTTATATGAAAGTAAAACCCAA
Source organism: Candidatus Endomicrobiellum cubanum (assembly GCF_031278955.1). Taxonomy (NCBI): domain Bacteria; kingdom Pseudomonadati; phylum Elusimicrobiota; class Endomicrobiia; order Endomicrobiales; family Endomicrobiaceae; genus Candidatus Endomicrobiellum; species Candidatus Endomicrobiellum cubanum. The sequence continues at coordinate 4,747 of NZ_JAITJM010000049.1, forward strand.
AATATTTATGTATTACCTTCAAATGGAGGGTCAATTTTTGAATGGGATGTTTTTAAGTTTCATCATAATTTACTTGATGTATTGACTAGGAGGTATGAATCCTATCACAAGAAGCTTAAAGATAATGCAGAAAAAACAGTCCTTATAAATGACGATGATTCGCATATCCAGACTATACATAATGATTCAGTAAGAGTAAAAGAAGTGGGCCTTGATAAATATTTAGTGTATGACAAGTATAAAAGAGCATCTTTGATAGATCATTTTTTTACAAATAACATAAAAAATGAAGACTTTATATTTAACTGTTACGAAGAAAAAGGGGATTTTTTTAATGGTATGTACGAACCAGAAATAAAGTATAGTAAGAAATTTTTTAAAAAGAGTACAAGATTAGTTCTTTCAAGATATGGAAAGGTTGATGGGAAAGATGTTAAGGTTACAAAAGAAATAGTCCCTATACCTAATGGTTATAACGTTAAATATGAAATAAAGAATAATTCAAATGAGGATTTAGATGTTTGTTTTGCTCCAGAACAGATTTTTGCTTTTACATCAAAAAGTGGGGATGATTATTCAGTTCTAAAAGATGTTGATATATGGAAGAGATATGATAGTTATTTAAATATGGAAGTTGAGATTAAATTTTCTGAAAAAGGCGAAATTTTTGTTTATCCTGTTGAAACTGTTTCAAATTCAGATAATGGATTTGAGAAAACTTATCAGGGGACTGTCGTGCTTCCTCTTATAAAGTGCTTGGTTAATCCCGGCGAAGTTAAAAAGTTTTCTTTTAGTACAATCGCAAATTTAAAGAAACAAAAAGGATTGTAAAGTTGTGAATATTTTTCTTGTCTCTTTTGTTGGTGCTTTGTGTAGTGCAGATATAACATTCTTTGGACAATTTATGATTTATCGTCCAATATTCTGTGCTCCAATCATAGGCTTTTTTTCTGGAGACATAATTTCAGGTCTTTGCATAGGGACTATATTAGAATTATTTTGGATAAAAACTGTCCCTATGGGAGTAGTTGTTATTCCAGATATTACAATGATAGGCATTTTGTCTACTTTTTGGACATGCACATATTTCCCGGGCTTGAAAGATGCGGCAATTTTGAGTATATTTTTAGCAATTCCATTTACCTATTTATACAGATTAGTTGATATATTTGGAAGGAAGCTTAACGTTAAAATAATGTATTGGGTGGAGTCTGGTATTAAGGATGCTAAAAATTGGCGTATAGAGACTGGTATTTGTGCAGGATTATTATTTTTTCTCTCTAGAGCGTTTTTATTTTATTTGTTTTCTATTATAATTGGAGGCAAATTATTTTGTGATATTTATGCTCTGTCTCCTAAATATATTTTATCAGGATTTGCAAAGGCTTGGTACTTACTTCCAATAGCGGGTTTTGGAGTGGTATATAATGTGGCTAGTATAAGAGCTTTATTATTTAGGAATTCTGGGAAATGATTAAACTATACTTTAGGCTTTTAATAAGAAGTTTTTTTTTGCAGTCATTATGGAACTATGAACGACTACAAAATATAGGATTTGTTTTTATATTACACCCTTTATTTGACAAAATTTACACTTTAGAAAAAGAAAAAAAAGAAGCTTTCTTAAGGCATATAGGATACTTTAATACTCAAGTATATATGGCTGGTATGATAGTTGGTATAATTGCCAATATGGAAAAAGAAATAGCCAAACTAAAGCCGGCCAAGCGCAATGAAATGATAGACAAAATGAACAGAGTTAAAAGCAATATGGCAGGGCCGCTTGCAGCAATAGGTGAGCCTTTTTTCTATGGTGAACTTAGACCTATGCTCTCATTTTTAAGTATATTTATAATGGTTACGTTTGCCAACAGACGATCTGGATTTATTGTTTTATCTCCAATTATTTTTATATTGATTTATAATTTTTTTCATTTAAAAATAAGGATTTGTTTTTTATACGAAGGTTTTAAATATTGCACGGATAGTGTAAAATTTTTGATTAATTTTAAATCAATGTCAGATACTGTTCATTTTGGTTTTTTTGTAACGTTTTTAGCTGCATTCTCTTTATATCTAGCTGTTTTTAGTTTTAGTAGTGAGGGAAAACTTTTTTATTCTGGATATACTGATTTTTTTATATATATATCAACTTTTTTATTTTCGTTTTTTGTGTCTAATAAATTTGGAACAATGGCTTCTATATTTTCTGTTTTAGCTGCATGTATAATAATGTCACTTTTAGGAATATAAGATATGAAAGAAAAGATTATAATTGTTTCAAATAAGGCAGGTTTGCACGCAAGGCCTGCAGCAACTCTTGTACAAACTCTAAGTAAATATCAATCAGACATTAAAATTTTAAAAGATGATTTTGAAGTTGACGCTAAGAGTATAATAGGAGTTATGGCATTGGCTGCTGCGTGTGGAAGCGAATTGAAATTCGTTGCAGATGGTCCTGATGAATGCGATGCTCTTGATGCCATAGAAAGTTTGTTCAATTCTAAATTTGGTGAATAGGAGTGTAAATGTTCATTGATAAAGATAGAACTTTTAAAGGTATTGCTGCATCTTCTGGCATTGCTATTGGAAAAGCTTTTCTTCTTATGGAAGAATCGTTTTGTCTTATTCGTAAAGAAATTCCACAATCTTTTAGAGAAGCTGAAAAAAAGCGTTTTGACGATGCTATAGATAAAACTAGAACTGAATTTAAAGATACTTACAATAAGATTAACAATGCTCTTGGAGAAAATTATGCAGATATAGCAAGTGTACATATATTAATTTCGGATGATCCTACCCTGAGAAAAGATGTGTATAAGCTTATTGCTGATGGGGTCAACGCTGAATATGCTCTTTTTAAAGTTCTAGATAAAATTGCCCGTTCTTTCGATGATACAAAAAAAGACAATTTCTTCAAAGAAAGAAAAACTGATATTCAAAATGTAGGTAAGAAAATTCTTTCAAATCTTTTTGGAAAGGAAGAAAAAAAACTTTCAAAATTAGATGAAGACTCTGTTATTATTGCTCACAACTTGACGCCGGCTGATACCATATCTATAAGAGGAAATAAAATTTCAGGTTTTGCTACTGATATAGGCGGAAAAACTTCCCATACGGCAATTATTGCTCAAGGGCTTGCCATCCCTGCTGTAGTAGGATTAAAAAATATATCTACACTTGTCAAAACCGGCGAGGTAATAATAGTAGATGGTGATAAAGGTGAGGTTATATTAAACCCATCTCAAGAAACATTACTGAACTATAAAAAAAAATATGATTTGCAATTAGCTCAATCAAAAGAATCTAGAAAACTTAAAGACTTAAAAGCAGAAACTGTAGATAAACATGAAGTTTCTATTTTTGCCAATATTGACCATCCAGATGAAGTACAAATTATTTTAAATAACGGAGCCTTTGGTATAGGTCTCTACAGAACTGAAACAATATATTTTAATCGTGATTCTATCCCTACGGAACAAGAACATTTCGATATGTATTCTAAAGTGATACAACAAATATCGCCTTATGAAGCTAAAATAAGAACGTTCGATTTGGGCGGGGATAAACTTACTAAAATAGGATCATTAAATCTCGGCGCTGAATCTAACCCATTTTTGGGATTAAGAGCTATGAGATTGTGTCTTAAATACCCAGAAATATTTATAGGTCAATTAAGGGCTATTTTAAGGGCCTCTGTTTTAGGGAAAGTAAAGTTGATGTATCCAATGATTTCAGGACTTGACGAATTAAGAGCTGCCAATGCTATCCTTAACAAAGTAAAGGAAGATTTAAGAAAAGAAAATATAAAGTTCGATGAAAATATAGAAGTTGGTGCTATGATAGAAGTTCCATCAGCTGTAGCAGTTATGGATTTGATAGCCAAAGAGGTGGACTTTATTTCAATAGGAACTAATGATTTGATACAATATACATTAGCGGTAGATAGAGTTAATGAAAATGTCTCCTATCTATATAACCCTATGCATCCAGCTGTTTTAAGGTTTATAAAATGTATTGTTGACGAAGGCCATAAAGTTGGAATAAAAGTTTCCATGTGTGGAGAAATGGCAGGAGAACCAAAATATACACCAATTATTTTAGGTATGGGGCTTGATGAATTCAGTGTGTCACCAATGCAAATTATACCAGTAAAAGATGTAATAAGAAATATGTCTTTTGCAGACTGTAAAGCGTTAGCTAATAAAGTTATGAAACTAGAAGATAGCAAATTAATTTTAAAAGAGCTTGATTTGTTTATTAGAAAAAAAGAGGTGTGAATGCTCAAAGAAACTTCTTGTGGGGCTGTGGTTTATAAAATGCTTCAAAACGGTAGTCCTGCTTTCCTGCTAGTTAATTCTAAAAGAAACAATAAATGGGGCTTCCCAAAAGGTCATGTTGAAAACGGAGAGAATGAAATTGAAACTGCTGCAAGAGAAATTTTTGAAGAAATAGGAATAAAAAAGCTCAAATTTGTTGAAAATTTTAGACAAGAAGACGTCTATTTAATTAATAGTGCTATAGATGAAACTAAAGGGCATTTAGTTGAAAAACATTCAGTTTATTTTCTTGCTTTGGCTTTGGAAAGTACCTCAAATTTTGATGAGGACGAAATATCAAGACTAGAATGGGTTGACATAAAAAAAGCTCAAGAAATTCTACCTTTTGATAATCAAAAAAAAATTATAAAATTAGCTTACGATAAACTTATTGGAGGATAGTATGAGTAATCCACTTTTAAAAGACAGCGTTTTTCAAACACCTGTTAGAGGTGCAGAAGTTATGACGGTTTCTGGGACTATAAACAAAAGTATAATTTTGTGGGTTTTGCTTGCAGCAAGTGCCCTTTATGCCTGGACGCATCCTGCAATCATAATGCCTTTGCTTATGCCATTATTATTTGGAGCTTTTGTATTGGCGATTATTTCTTCATTTAAAATGGACTTGACGCCGTTTTTGTCGCCAATTTATGCTATTTGTGAAGGGCTTGTTTTGGGTGTGATCTCAGTCTATTTCGAAAAATCATATCCTGGTATTGTTATAAATGCTGTTCTTTTAACAATGTGCGTTCTGTTTTGTATGCTAGCAGCTTATAAAACTGGTATGCTTAAGGCAACGCCAAAATTTAAAAAAGTTGTTATACTTTCAACGCTTGCTATAGCTTTAGTATATTTAATTGATTTATTAATGGGAGTTTTTGGTGCAAGAGGGTTTAACTTTTTAGGGAATTCTTCAGGACTTGGTATAATAATTAGCCTTGTAATAGTTGCTGTTGCTGCTTTAAATCTCATTATAGATTTTGACTTAATTGAACGTGGTGTGCAATATGGGGCCCCTAAGTATATGGAGTGGTATAGCTCTTTTGCTTTAATGGTAACTCTTGTTTGGCTTTATCTTGAGATACTAAGACTTTTATCAAAAACGAAAAATTAGAGTGCTAAAAAAAGCAGTGTTTTTCAGGGCAGAGTCAAATGCCAAGCTAATTCCGCAAAGTGTGGCAGAGGTTGTTTTATCCGGCAGGTCTAATGTAGGTAAAAGTAGTATTATAAATGCCTTGTGTTCCAAAAAAAATTTGGCAAGAACATCAAAAACTCCGGGGCGTACTAGAAGTATAAACATTTATAGTGCTGCCATGAAAAAATGGATAATAGATTTGCCTGGATACGGTTTTGCAAAAGTTAACCATCAAGAAAAACAGCTTTGGAACAAAATGATAGAAGAGTGTATAGTCTTAAGAAAAAGCAAAAAGAGGGTTTACGTAATTATAGATGCTTTTATTGGTCCAACAGAATTAGATATTAATATGGTATATTGGTTAGACGAACACAGTATTCCGTTTAAAGTTGTTGCTAATAAGTGTGATAAATTGCCTAATGGTATTTCTCAAGATGAAATACAAAATAAAGTTGCACAATATTTTAGTATAGATAAATATAATATTTTTGCTGTAAGCGCAAAAAATAGACAAGGTTTTGACAGTCTCAAATTTGACATTATGCAATTTTTAAATTCTTAGTTGCCAATGTATTAAAATTAAAATGTATACAAAACAGGAGGATTAATTATGAAAAGACTATTATCGGTGTTTTGCTTACTATGTGCATTTGTAACTGTATCGTTGGCGCAAACTCCTATCAAATTTTCATTTTGGGGAGATAGAGCTTACCCCTATGACAATTCTGTGCATGGATTAGAATTGGGTGTAGGAACTTATACACCTGAATTAGTGGGAGTGTGTTGGAATTTTATTTATGCTAAAACTGATAACGCAAAAGGTTGGCAACATGGATTGCTTACAATATCAAAGCAATTTACTGGTGCTCAAACAGGGATCCTTAATATATCGAAAACTTTTGAAGGTTTTTCTTGGGGTGGGATAAACTGGAATGAGGGTGATGTTAGTGGAGTCCAATGTGGAGTATTTAACATAGCAAGATCGGTAAAAGGTGCTCAGTTCGGTTTTTTAAACATGACAGAAAATATGCATGGAATACAGATAGGACTTTTAAATTTTATTAAAACAAGTAAGGTTCCTGTTATGGTTATTTTTAACGCAAAATTTTAATATATACAACATACTGAAAAGAGACTTTTTATCCGTTGAAATATTGCTAGGAAGAGAGATTTTTGTTTGTTATCTGTTATTATGCACACAGTTGTAGGATTTAGCTATTAATATTTTTTGCAGCTGCCGTTCTTTTTTTAGAGGGCTTCGATGAAAATAGTCTCGTGGAATATAAATGGCATAAGAGCTATATATAAAAAAAATTTTCTTAATTGGTTTAAAAATGAAAACGCTGATATAGTTTGTGTACAAGAAACTAAAGCAGATGAAGCACAATTTCCTAAAGAGGTTAAAGAAGTTGAAGGATATAATTTCTACTGCTCGTCAGGTAAAAAGAAAGGTTATAGTGGAGTTGCAGTATGGTCGAAAATTAAGCCTGAAAACGTTGCTGTAACCATTGAAAACAAACTTTTTGATAACGAAGGAAGAATCTTAAGGCTTAATTTTAAAGATTTTATACTTTTCAATATTTACTTTCCAAATGGTGGAGCTTCAGAAGAACGTCTTAAATATAAACTAGACTTTTATGATTACTTTATAGATTATCTTAAAAAGTTTAAAGATAAGAAAGTTATTATATGCGGTGATTACAATACTGCGCACTATCCAATAGATTTGGCAAGACCAGTCCAAAATGAAAATAGCTCAGGTTTTATGCCTAAGGAAAGAGAAAGGCTAGATAAGCTTATAGAAATGGGATTTATAGACACTTTCAGGCATTTCAACAAAGAACCAAACAACTACACATGGTGGGATTACAAAACATCTGCAAGATCAAGGAATATAGGCTGGAGAATAGACTATTTTTTTATATCAAAAAACACACTCAAAAATATTAAGTCTGCAGATATTGAAAGTTCAATACTGGGTTCAGATCATTGCCCTGTGTCAATCAATATTTTCTAACAATTATTTTCTATTCATTCTACCGAAGTGCTCTATACATAAAGGCTGGGAAGCTTATTATATGTACAAAGACAAGAATTAGAAATTTGGAACTTAAGCTTATTTTGTCACTGCAAATTTTTGAATACGTTTTCCTAAATTTGTTTGAATTATAAGAAAGTATACACCAGGCGCTACTTTTCTACCATTTTCATTTTTTAAATCCCACTCAATAATAGCCTTCCCCTCTGCAAAATTTAAATCTTGTGTAGAAAAAGACTTAACAAGCTCACCACTAATAGTAAATATATGGCCATTGACAACAGAAGTATCTGAGCTAGAGATAGAAAATTTAAGCATTCCTTGTGTGCTTAGGCTTGTAGGATTGCTATATTCAACTAAAAAAGGAAATGTTGGCCCCGGCGGTGGGTAAGGATGTGACCAATCTTTTTCTTTATAATCCATGTATACTACTCCTCGTCCATGGGTTTTTTCTGTTATACCTTGAGTATAACCAAACACGGCAATACGTGCAGGACACACATGATTGTCAAAGAATTCTTGTTTAAAAGCTGCAAGATTATTAAAACGATTTGGATCTTGACTTCCAAGCACAGCAAAACAGGCTGCTACAGTTGGAGCTGTTGGAGAAGTTGCGTTCCCATGTACACCCACAGCAAAGTCTGGTTTCATATATCCATCTATTACTATTCCACTTACTAATATGTCCCCTATGACAGGCCCCCAACCGCTTACTGAAGAAATTTGGTTTGCTTTTCCCGGACCAAACTGATTGTCATCTCTATTAATTGCTCCGCATGTTATAATATTAGAAAGGCAGCCTGGAATTGAAATACTTGCGGTTGGATCTGGAACTACATCTTTTAGATGTAAGCAAATTCCATTGTAATTTTTGAAACTAATAAGGACATCAAGTGTTTGAGATCCACCAGATATTTGTTCTATAGAAAGTCTGATTGTGTCGTTTTGTTGTGTTCCATTGTTATCGTCATTATCAAAGCCAACAGCATTGCTACTATCATTTATGTTCTTTTGAATTTTTTTATCTGTTCTGATATTTTGTGCAGTAAAAGTATAAGTATTACCGTAATTTATTTGTTTATAAATTGTAAAATTAAAATGATTTATATCTGCTACAACATCAATATATGGATTACCATCAGGAAATATCATCTGGTTAGAAGAAGGACTTTTTTGCAAACGTGCATACTGTGAATCTTTTTGATGATTGCCCATTATACCAAAAACAAGTATACCCTCAGCTATACAATCATTAAGTTTGGTCCAGTAAAGGGGCTGTCCGCTAAACGGAGAAATATGTATGTCTAAAGAAACGGAAACTATTTTGATACCATTAGCTAAAAGCCAATTAAATAAGTTATCCATAGATGCTGTATATGGAAAATATACTAAATAAACTTCAGCTTCAGGAGCTATTTTAAAAAATTCAAGCACCATATCAGTTCCATGGCTTGTACCAACACCAGTATCGGTAGTAAGAGAGGCTATATCTCCACCGTAGTCAACAGTTATAGCGCTAGTCACTTTTACACCATATCTTTGGAAAGTCGTCTTCCATCCATCGAAGCCAGAGTCTATAACTGCATATTTAACTCCCTGCCCTTTAAACCCCATTTGGTGATATTTCGTAATATTAAGTGCGTCAGTGGTATCATTTGCAAAACTGTTAGGAGTTAACAACAAAAACAATAATAAAAGCAAAATTTTGTGAAATTTCATTTTCGCTCACTTTTAAATTTTTTATGTCCAAAATAATAATTTATTTTAACCAAACATCCGAAATTCTCCAGCCGTTAGGTCGTGTGATGGAGAAAACCCTCTGCCATTATTTATATATATCATAAATAAAATCTTCTTGAAAACTAGGTAACTAAGCCAACAAAGGGCCCCAACAATCATACTATAACACTTTTATGAAATAATAGAACAAAGCATATATGTTCAACAGAATTAAACACAGCTTAATTCTAAGCTAACTGGCGGCATAAGCCCATAGCAGTTTGGCTAAAAGAATTTAAAATTCTCTAAAATCTTGTCTAGGATTTAAGTTTATCTAACGGCTTAAGTCCATTGTTTGTAAAGCTTTAATTCTGTTTTCAATAGGAGGATGTGTTGCAAAAAGGCCTGCAATTTTGGCAAAAAAGGAGTTTTGCTTATTTTTTGCTAAAGGATTTGCTATACACATTGGCGACATTGTTTCTTTATCACGTAAGTTTTTAACCATAGAGTTACCAGATATTTTTTGTAATGCTCCAATTAACGCTTGAGGATTTCTGGTTATTAAAGCTGCTGTGGCATCAGCTTGATATTCTCTGGCTCTTGATACAGCCAGCTTTATTAGAGGAGCTAATAAATACCCGTACACATAAAGGACTATGGCTAAAACGAACAAAAGTATTTGAATTGCATTATTGTTTTTAGAATTTCCTGACCTTCTTGCCATCATAGCCATATGAAGCAAAATTTCTGCAACAACAGTTGCAAAACTTATGCACACAACCATTATAAGCATTAGACGAATATCTCTATTTCCAATATGTGCCATTTCATGCGCAATAACACCTTCAAGCTCAGACTTTTCAAGATGACTAATAATTCCTTTAGTCAAAACAACATAAGAGTGATTGGGATCTCTTCCTGTTGCAAATGCATTGAGCCCTTCATCATTTATTGAATAAACTTTAGGCATTGGAAGTCCTGCTGCTATGGCAATATTTTCAACAATTCGCACCAGTTCCGGTGCGTTTTGTTTTGTAAGTTCAATAGCACCAGTTGTCGATAAAATAAAAGACTGGCCAGCATAATAGCTTATCAAAACCCATAAAATCGCAAGAATAGAAATTATGGGGATAATATATATAGCTATCTCGTTTGCAACTGCAAATGTTGAAAGATTATAAGATTGTATACTTTTGTCTGAAACTTTTATAAAACTTATAAATAGTAAGCTTAAGTAAACCAATGCAGCAAGAGTTAACGGAAACAAAGCCATGAGCAGAATTGTTTTTCTTGTGTTTGATTCTATAAAATCGTAAGTAGTTATCTTTGGCATAATTATTTGCTTTTAAAATATATCCAGATATTTCTTAGTTCCTAAAGTTTAACCAATAGACTTGGAAACCTCGGAAGTAAACCTATAACGGTTGAGTATCGGTTATTTAAGTATTATTATTTCAACATAACAACATAATATTTTTAAAAAGAAACTTTTACAGGTTTTCTCGCTTCTTGTTCACTTTCGTCAAGTTTAAAAAATTCTTGTTTTGTAAAACCAAAAGTATTTCCTATTAAATTACTTGGAAACATTTCAAGTTTAGTGTTCATTGCTAAAATGTTAGAATTATAAAATCTACGACTTGCTTGTATTTTGTTTTCAGTATCAGTAAGCTCTCTTTGCAGCTCTAAAAAGTTTTGATTTGCCTTTAAATCAGGATAATTTTCTGATAATGCAAAAAGAGATTTTAATGTTCCTGACAAAGCGTTTTCAGCTTGAGCTTTGGTTGATATGTCTCCCGTTGCTTGCATAGCTGTATTTCTGGCTTTTATCACAGCCTCTAAAGTGTTCTTTTCATGAGCAGCATATCCTTTTATTGTTTCCACAAGATTTGGGATTAAATCATATCTCCGTTTCATTTGTATTTCTATGTCACTCCAAGCTTCTTTTACTCTGTTTTTAAGCATTACAAACTTGTTATAAGTTGCAAGAATATAAGTTCCAACAAAAACAATCAATACAACAATAACCCAAAGTGCTATTTGCATATTTTTTATCTCCTATTTATTAATGTTAATTAATATTTTAAATTCTTTTAAAAATGTTTTCTGTGACGTACACTTAATGCTTTCATAAATTCCTTTAATAATGTTTAAAGGCTTTCCCATGAACAAAACATGAATAATAGTAACTATGATAAAATATAATAAATTATAATGCAAGAGGAGGCAAATTTGGGCATTGCTAAATAAGTATACACAATCCACACTAATCTTGAGATAGAAAAAAATCTATGCTAAAAGTAAGGTAAAAAGTGTCCCTAAAATGCACTATATATATATATTTATTTAGCAATGCCAAATTTAGTACTTAAACTCAGGTTTCTGATTTTATATATACATCCGAAGTTGCCATAATTTGTTTATAATATTCTAATATCTCCTTATGCTCTATAGTTTCATTAGTTCTAAAAAGTTCTTTACTATTTATATCAAAATCGAAGTAAATTATTTCCCCAGTTTCAATATTATACGAAACAGCTCTATCACTACACAATATAAAACCGTTACTGTTAAAAGCTACATGCTTTTTATCTTTATCTAACATGCTCACTCCAGCGGCTTTGTACTTTACTTCTGAAAGTGACAAATCATAAAGAGTCGGTGCTATATCCATATGGCATGCTGTGATATTTGCATTAAATTCTTTTTTCAATTTTTCAGGTATATATAGATACATCGGAACTGCATATTTTTCAAACAGTTCTTCATGGATAGAAGCTTTAAACTCTCTAAGATTATGGTCGCCTGTTATAACAACTATTGTGTTCTCTCTAAGTTCAGAATTTTTTATATAGTCTAAAAATTTTGATGCTTGCGTATTTGCAAACTGATAAGTTTTAAAAATTCTTTCAAGATGTTTTTCTCCAGGCATCATATGTTCAACTTCTTTAGGAATTTCAAGTTTTAAAGGACTGTAATATGGAGGTATTTCATAAGGAGGATGTGTTGCCGTAGACATTGCATAAATAAATTTTGGTTTATCATTGTTTTTTAGTTCTCTTAATACAATCTCAAAAAATTGTGCATCATTAATGCCCCACTCATGACGATATTCATTTTTTATAGATCCTTCACCATATATTTCATCAAAGCCTTGGGCTTTTAAAAAGTCTTCAAGTCCTCGCCAGGCAAGACTGCCTCCATAAACAGCTTTTGTAACATAGCCAGACTTTTTGTAAGGCAATACTAAAGAACTTTGAAATTGCTTATAGGCCTTGGGGCTCTGTGTTACTTGAAGTGAGAAAGGTCGTTGTGGCATGTTAAGAATTGTCGATTCCAAACAATGTATTGTTATTACACCAGCAGGTAAAAAATTGTAGAAGACCATATCTTCGTTGAAATGTTTTTCTAGTTCCCCTAAAACATTGAAATTTTCGCTGTTATACAAAATAGGAAATTCGCCAAAGCTTTCCATGACAATAAACACAACATTTGGTTTTATTTCTTCGGCTGTAGTATTTTTAATTGATGTTTTGTTAAATATTGATAAATCAATATTTTTTTCACTTAATCCAACTTTTTCTGCAATATTTATTTTATCGTTGCTTTGTTCAATTTTTGCTTGAATTGCGTCTGAAAGAGAGTGCATAGCTGTTAATGCGGTATTGTTTATAAAGCTGTTTGAAGATATTTGCGCGTGAAATTTTCCTAAAGGAAACATTGAAATTGTGCCTCTTGCAGCTAAAAATGTTAGGAGAGGAATAAAAAGAACTACACATATTTTTGTAAAAATATTCCCAGAAGAGAAATTTATAATGCTATGTAAATTAAGCAATTCTTTTGTAGTTATAGAAACTATTTTATATATTATAATACATACTAAAATCAACACAAGCAAAACTATATAAAAATATGGGTCTACAATGATTGTCTTTATCAATGCCAATGCGTCATCATCAAAAAAGTCAAACAACAATATATTTATATGTTCCCCAAAACATACATAAAAACCAAAATCAATGGCACTTACTAAAACTACTAACATAAAAGACAGACAATACCAAAACTTTATAAGAGATACCGCCTTTTTGAATACTATTAGGTTTCTTATAAACAAAAAGGCTATAAAAATAAAAATTACAAAAAAATTTATATAAGCTAAGGTCGATAAATCAAAACGCAACCCTAGAACAAATGCTTTAAATATGTCTCTAAAATGTCCAACAGTAGAGACATTTTTGAAAAAAAAGAAAAAAAATACTCTATAAATGCTCATCGCCACAAGTGCTGCAATATTTATAGGTATTATCTTAAATACGCAATCAATATAATTTTCAAAATTAAACTGTTTTGACAATGTGCAAACACCTCCCTAAACTAAATATATACAATCAAGCATTTTATCAAAATTTATGACTTAATTCTTCCCTGCA
>NZ_JAITJM010000066.1:0-17976 GCF_031278955.1 Candidatus Endomicrobiellum cubanum
AAAATATGAAAAAGTTAGATACCCGGATGATTACAATCCCCCAAGAGAAGAAGAAGCAAGAGAGTATTACAAGTTCGCATTAGAAGTAAAATCAAAAATAGAACAAGAATTGAAGTAACTCTAAAAAACTAAAATTTTACAAGTAAGTTATAAGTTAAGGTATAAAGGTAAGACAAAATCTTTTATAGAAGAGAATATGTATTAAATACATTTATATTATTGCTTTTTCTTTTGGGGGAACTATATACACTATTCACAAGTATGTAGTAATGATTGAAACATAAGGTTTTATCCGAGCAACCTTTTGACATCAAAAACTAACTAATATACAATATACCATAAGTGCTACAAAATTATAAATATGACTTTAAAAATTTAGTTTATACTTTTTTACAAAATTATTTATTTTTGATCTATTATATTATTGACGGTTGCTGTTTTTTCAGTTGTGCTTTAAAGGAGCATAAAGTGAAGAATATAAAAGCGCTGTTAAATTTAAAAATTGTAGATTTTGGCGAATTTAAACACTGCTTATTAAATAAATATATAATAGTATCTTTGATTGTATTTTGTATGACAATCAATGGATTTATTCCAAAAAATGTTGATATTAATAAGAATAACTTAGTTTTAGTAGTTGCTTTAGCCACTCATAGTGCGGTTGTAGATGTTTTTAAACGCTGTAATGACTCTCTAATCATAATATCTAATAAAATATCAAAAGATTTACAAAAATTGTTATTTCAAACTCGTAATGCTAGTGATATGCCTGCACAAAAGAATCATCAAAATGATTCTAAAGATGATAGTACAACAAACAATAATGTAGTGGTTATCAATACAAATTTATACAACAATAAAGTAAAGAAAATATTTTTTGAAAACACACTTGTTTTAAATGGTATTTTTATATCTATTACAGAATTGTTTAAATTGTATATGAACTATAAAATATCTTCACAAGAATGTGCAAATAAAGGTATGATATTTTTGATGTTTGTTGTGTTTATATTTGCAATAAGGCAAAGAAAAGTTATTGTAAGTAATGCTTTTTTTTATAAACTTTTTTTACTAGAAAATAAAAATCTCGGCATAAAAGTAACAAATGTGCCGAGATTTTTATTTTCTTAAATGTTAATGAAATAAATAAATATTTTGGAGGTTTTTTATGAACCTTAAGGCCAAAATGTTGGGTTATTTTAAAGAGCATTGGAAAGCCAACCTGTTTTTAAAAAGTATTTCTATACTTGTTAGCGCGTGCTTGATTTTAAACATAATAAATTTACCAGCCTTTGCAGACACAGACGAAGAGCTTAGAAAAAAAGCTTTTGATGCTCAAAGAACTCGACAAGATGTTATGTATCAGGGAGATGCAAGTTATAATTCGGTTGCTGTTATGAACAATTTACAAGACAATGTAAAAATTGACAAAAAGACAAACAATGTATTTGTAAAAAATTCTAGCAGTGGCAAATATGAATTAAAAGGTTATTTGTCTGACCAGAAAGATGAAAATGGCCGCAGAAAAGTGATGGTTTCAAAAGGAGAAGGAGGTTTTCAAGAAGATCAAGGCTTAACAGATATCGTAGATAACAAACTTAATAATAGACCTTCTTCTCGTCAAAATCGTCAACCCGTGCAAGACTCTCATACTCAAGAAAAACAACTAACAAATCAAGAAGCAGATAGTCCAGCAATAGATGCTCAATCTCAAACACAAGAAGAAGCAGAAACAAAAGCCCAAACCCAGACTGAAGGTGAAAGAAAGGAAGGACAAACTCAAACTTCTCAAGGGCAAGGGAAGCCAGAGCAGCAAGTTCCACAGACGCAACAAGAAACGCAAGCAGACAGATCGCAACAGGCACCTGAGACTCAGCAAGTGCCTCAAGAACAACAGCAAACAAGCCAAGACGCAAATAATCCAACGCAAGAGGGAGTCCAACCTCAAACTCGTCTGGAAAGGCAGCATGTTAATGATGCTTCTGGAGAGCAGTCTCAATTGGAGCAAACTGCAGATGCTCAACAAACTCCAAGTGTTGAAAGCTCTACAACTTCTACTACCACGTCAGAAACTGTAAGAAAAATTGCAGAAACCTTAAAAGAAAATGGTGAAGAAAACAAAGATCAAGCAGCTGTTGTAGAAGAAATTGCCAGACAAACGGGCTTAAGTAGAGAAGAGGTAGAAGCAGAATTTGCAAAACTAGACGACGTCCAAAGAAAAGGCGTAATTGCGGCGTTAGCTAATTTGTTTGGTGAAGGTAAAGATATCGTTTATTGCGTAGCAGATGTTTTAGGCACAGTTTTGGACGCAACATCTAAGGGACTACTTGCATTTCAAGCTATTTTGGCAGATGCAATAGCTGGAATATTTGTAAAAAATAACCAAGATTTAATAGATGGCAATTCTAGCCAACTTATGTTAAGTGCTCAAGCCATACAAACAGTATTGGCCAAATATGGTAAAGACTATGTTGGCAGAGATACAAATGTTGACGATATAATTAAAGGACTTAATGCTGGGGAGTCTGCAATAGTGCACGTTGGTGGAAACCACTTTATAACAATAACAAAAAATAAAGATGGCACGTTTACAAAAACAGATATTAATAAAGCAACAGAAACTTTGACAGCAGATGAGCTTAAATCTTCTATGCAAGCACAGTACGGACTAAAAGAAAACGAAACAACAACTGTACTTGTAAAAAAAGATAATGATAGTTTTAAAGGTATTAAGAGGGTAAATAATTTAGATAAGGTTTTGGGTGCAGAAGTTAAATGGGATAATAGTAAATTTGATAATAAATCTCAGCAAGATTATTATAAAGCATATGGCGAGAAATCGTATGAAATGCTTATGATGAAATTATATGGTACTACTACTTTAACTCCAGAACAGGCAAGAGAGTTTACTGCGTTTTATAAAGAATTTTTAACAAAGACTATCCTTGAACTAGATAAAAAAGCACAGGAAGGTTCTGATGAAGATAAGGAGAGAGTAAAAGCATTAAAAACCCAAGCAGCAAAAGAGTTTGCTATCACTAATGCAGTTGATGAATGCTTAAAAGCAAATAGAGATGGTGTAATTAGCGGGCAGATAGGCCAAGTACTACTTACAAACAAGAGAGCTTATCCGAGCGCTGGACAAGGATTCCAAGAAGGGGAGTACTATCAAGTTATTAACTTTTATGCAGATGATCTTAAAGAACAGTATTCTATTAAAGATACTGATGGTAGGACAGTGTCTGTGGAGCAGTATCGTATAAGCACAGGATCATCTATAAGTACAAGAGAAGGTGTTACCGTAACACGTAGTGATGGTAGCAAATATCAAGTTTTTGGTTTGCCTGGCAACTTTGATGGTATGAATGTTTGTTTTGAATATATGGTTGCATATAATGCAGACGGCACATTTTTTATGCATGATAAAGCAAATATATATTTATTAAATGATACAGATAGGGTTTACCAACGTAGAAGAGAAGAGGGTTCAAAACCACCTACAAGTGGAATGTATAAAGGTGCAGCTCCTGAACGACAAAATTGGACGCACGGTTTAATAAAAGAAACAGAGACAGGTTATATAATATCCGGTGCTGGCAGCAGAATTACTGTTAAAAATACTAGCCGTGGTTGGGAAGCAGATGCTATAGGTATTGGTACAGAAGCTATGGCAGGTTCTACATTAAGAATGGCTGCTAATGATCCAAACGGAGTGCCAGCAACCATATTCTTAGATATTAAAGATGGCTTTATGGTTTATGCAGGAAACTATTGGGTACCTTCAGACGGATTTATCTGGCAATATAATGCAAGTGTAACAGAGGAACAAGTAAAACAATTTATAAAAAACACTATAACTACACAGCTTGGATCCAATGCTGAGGGTATTGAAGACATAGATCTTACTGCTACAGATGGTTCAGATTATTTTGAAAAAACAATGTCATACGATGAGTGGTATAATTTTTATTTACAAAAATTTAAAAAAGAACATCCTACCATGTATAAGCTTCTTCTTGATGATGATTGTGTAGATTTAGCGTCTGGTGGTTCAGTTCAAAATACAGAGAAAGATAGAAAGAAAAAATATCAAGAATATGTATCTAATCATAAGAAAAACCATAAGGACTTCAAAACTACAACAATGCTCGGTGCTCCGTTTTCTACATCGGCAATTTTTAAGTCCATGGGTATTACTGCCAAGATTAAAACCAAAGCAGGTTTTACTTATGATGCTACTAAATCTGATGGCGATATATATAAGATAACAGTAGATTCTCCTACTACATTGGAATTAAAATTAGATGAAAACGACTCTTTAGTTATACTAGCAACTGAAAATATTAATATAAAAATTACTATAGTTGAAAATGGATGGGCACTTGATAGTGGCGGGAAAACACTTTCTGGAACTATTAATAAGGGACAAGTATTCTCTTTTGCTACGCTGCTATATAATACTGGTAAACAACTTGTAAATACAAAAGAAATTGAAATGATTACAGGATACGAAATCACTGGGCAAGATGAAAAAGGTAACAATTACTATGATTATACTAAACCAAAATATTCAAAATTGAGTGCAGGTGCTTTTAAGGTAAAGGGTAATTCATCTGGTAAGTATGCTTTAGTAAACAATCTACATATAACTGTTGAAAATGGTCACTGGAATATAGTTTCTGAAAGTGAGTACAATAGTAAAAATGAAAATAAGGCAATATGGAAAGCAGGAGCAGAAATTACAATTGCTAAAAAGGATAACTCATTTAATATTTCTATAACCAAGGGAGATCTTGAAGTTACAAATCTTACAGTTACGTACTATAAAGATCCTAACCCTGGTGAAGGTGATGACAGTGGCGAAAAATATAAAGGTCCTACAATTCAAGGTGCATATATAGTTGACCATAGAGATCTTGGCAATAATATGCACTCCTATAAAATACAATCTGGGACTTTTAAAGGTGTTTCTGGAGACCAAGCTACACAGAATATGCTGGGTAGCTTTATGTTTGTTCCAGGTTCAGATTTTAAAAAAGGGTCAATTATACAACCTGATGGGACAAAAGCTAAATATGATTCTAGAATAAAAGATGATGGTAGTATAGATGCCTATGGTGCTAAATGGTATGAAAAACTATGGGATGGTTTTGTTGGTTTCTTTAGTATTTTGGCTATGGCTCTAATGACTATTTTTACGCTAGGCGCGCTTATTTGGGCAAAAGATATGAAAGGCATGGCATGGGCAAAAGAGTGGGCAGCTATAACGTATGGGTATTGGAACAACGTAGAAGCTGATGGTAGTAATGCTGATGCAGTTAAAAGAGGTATGGACTTAGCTCTGTCAGGTCTTGCTGCTGTTGCAATATTAGTAATTGCAGCAATATCTATTGTTAGTGCTATTTTTACTGGTGGAGCAAGTCTTGCAGCAGGTATTGCGGCGATAGTTGCAATAGGTGGTGCAATAGCCGGTGCTGTTAGTGCTATTAATTTAACGTATTCGGCCATACAAGCATTTAGAGCTGGAAAGGCAGGAATGGGTTGTTTAATGCTATTTTTTGCCTTGCTAACAGTTGTGCTTACTGCAGTAGGAGCTGGCCAGGTTGGCAGTGCTATATCATCTGGCTTAATGACTTTGGGAAAACAGTTTTTGATAAAAATGGCAATAGGCGCGGCAATAGGTGCAGTAGCTGGTGCTGCTGTATCTGCAGCTGCCCAAGGTATAAGCTATGCTATACGTAAATCGCAAGGGAAAGTTGATGAGTTTGACTGGGCAGAGTTTGGCAAAGAAGTTGGTATAGGTGCTTTAACTGGTGCATTTGCAGGTGCAGCAGTTGGTGCACAGGTTGCTACTGTTATAGCTAAAAATGTTGCTAAAGGCGTAGCCATGCAAGTTGCAAAAGGGCTATCAGATGATGTTGCAGAGAAAGTTGGTGCAGAAGTAGCTGAAGAGGTTTCAAAAGAGATTTCAAAACAAGTATCAAAAGAGTTAGCAGAAGAAGGTTCTAAGCTAGTGTCCAAAGAGATAGCCAAAGAAGCTGGAGAAGAAGTTGCAAAAAGTATGGCTAAAGAAATTACAAAAGATGTTTCAGCACAAATTGCAGGAAGCTTAGCAAAAGCAGTAAGTTTTGAAGTAGCAGAAGAAGTAGGAGAAAATGTTGCAAAAGAAGTAGGAGAAGAAGTTGCAAAGAATATTGTGGATGATTTAGCAGCTAGCGTCGCATCTAATGTTGAAGCTAAAGTTATACAAGCTTTGTCAGGTAAAGTTTCAAAAGCGGCTGCAGAAAAAATTGCAAAAAGTATTGCAAATAAGGTTGCTGCCAGTTTATCAAAATCTCTTATGAGTAATTTGACAGGAAATGTTGCAAAGATGACCACAGGACAAATTGTCAAGGAAATGTTTTTAGGAGGGACAAGTTTTGCAAGACGAGCAGGCCAGACTACTTTGCAATTTGCGGGGCAGTGTATAAAATCAGGACTTACTGTTGTAGGCAGAGTTGGCATGCAAGCATTAAGTGGATATATATCGTATATGTCAGCTAGAAGTTTTGTCGACAGTGTGGAAAGTGGCGATATTGCGGGTGCCATGAAAGCAATGTACACACTTGTTTCTATAAATATAGTAATGCCTCTTATGTCTGCTCAGTCGGCAATTAAAGAAGGAGGCACTTTAAAAGTGTCTGACCTTGCTAAAGAGAGCTCACAAGCTAGTGAAGGTATAATTGTACATGGTATGTCGCTAGGTGCAAAAATTGGATCTACTGTAGCTACAACTGTTGTTGGTGCTGGTATTGGTATGGCAGTAGCTGCCATTATAGCTAAAGTAAATGGAAGAGAAGTAGGTCCTGGTGAGCTTATAGTAGGTGCAGCAGTTGGTGGTGCTCTAGGGTTTGGTTTAGGCGCTCTTGCTACTAGGGCAGATTGGACGTCGTTAGGTAATTCTGTCAAAACATCTTTTGCTAAAACAATTGCCCCTTTTGGAGGGAAAACAGCGCAATTTACTACAGGACAAAGTGGTGCCCTTGTTGCAAATTGGAGCAAATTTAATGGTGCAACCATGGCAAGGGCTTGGGGTGGGCTTGTAGGAGGAGCTGGTATAGGTGTGGCTCTGGGAGCTGCTGCATGGGCGGCGAAAGGGAAAAAGAAAGAAGATATGGCTAGATATCTAATAATAGGCAGTGTGGCAGGTGGTGTGCTTGGAGCAGGTGTTGGAAATGCATTCTCTACTGGAGCATATAGGCAAGCTTGGCAGAATTTTAAAGCCAATCCAGCTTCTCTTGGCACACAATTTAAACAATATATTCAAGAGTCCTTTAGCAAAACTCTTATGATGGTACATGATATAAATATTTTTAACACGTATATGGCATATACTACAGGGATATTAAACCAAATCTATTCTGCAATTACAGGAGGGGATTCTTTAGCCAATACAGAAGTTGTTAAATTTATCAATAATGTAACGGGAATGGGGTTATTTAAGTCTGAAGCAGACAAAGAGGCAGATGCAGAACAAGAAAGAAAAAAGAAAAAAGCAGAGAAAAAAGGTGAAGAATTTGAAGAAGAACCTATTGTTTATAGGGCTGAGTTTGGTAAAAAAGAAGCAAATGCAGTTATAAACCAAAACTGGGAAAGTCTTACAGGTCCTATGATGTATGCAGGTAATTTTGTAGGTGGTATTTTAAAGCCAGTTTTAGGACCTGCATTGCAACATTCTCCTGTTTTAGGATCTGTAATGGGTGTTATGGAGTCAGCAGGGCAATTGTCTATTATGCAGCAACATAAAACTGTAAGTATGCTTTACAATATGGGGATTAAAATAAGACTTTTAAACATTATTTCAAAACAAGTATTTGACGATCCTAACAGTGATGAAGACGACCAATTTGCTGAACTTATGGGTTTTGCTTTTATGCAAATGTTTGAAGCTATGCCACCTCAAGAGCAGCTTCAAGGTGAGCAGTTTTTATCTTCTTCTAAGAATATTACCTTAAAAGATGGTACTACTGCAACGCTTAATGAAGCACTTAAAAACTCAATAAACGAGGTTAAAACCTCAAATACACAAGACTTTGGAAAGAACTTACAAACAGTTTGTGAAAATTTAGGATTAAATTATGATGTGGTTGCTCAATATATAAAACCAGGCATGAGTTACGAACAAATAACCAATGCTCTTCTTACGGAGTATGTGTTAAAGGATTTTGTTGTAAACAAAACTTCGTCAGAACAGATTGAAAGACTTAGAGCTAATTTAAGCAAAATAATTGCAACAAGCCCAGTTATGAAGCAAAGTTCAGGTTTTTTTGAAGCAGATGTGCTTAACTCAATATCAGCTAAAATAAATTATTTAGATTTTTGTGCAAAAGCTCTAGAGTTAAATATTGAAGGACGCGGAGATCGTATTGATGCTCTTTCTAATGGTACTCTTACTAAAGCGCAATGTACAAAAATACTTCAAGCGCAAGATGCAAAAGAAGCTGGCTCAGGAGCGCGTTTGTTAATGAATTATATTTCAGGTATAAATTCTATAAATATGCCAGTTAACGATATTATTGCTTCTGTATTGGAGTATAACGAAGCTCTTACTAATAATTTGGAAGGATTAAATTATGAGATTGCGCTAACTCAGGCTATAAAAAATAATATCTCAACAACTCTTAAATCTTTGAAAGCATTAAATTTATCTGAAGCGCAAATTAATAAAGTAATAGAAGTTGCATTAAAAGAAGGAGCATTCGGAGCAGATAATAAGCTAACAGAACAAGCCATGAATCAAATAAAAGATGCTTTAGGTAATAAAGGAGAAGATATAAGAGTTTTTGTAAAGATAATAGATTCTATTGAAGCTGCGATTAGTACAGCAAAAGAACAAGTAGCAACAACACCTCCGCAAAACATTGGTTTTGTAAAGGCTGAATTAGAAAGAGCGCAGCAAGATATTAATAAAGCAGAAAAAGAATTAAATACTGCGCAAAAAGAGCTAGATTTGGTTAAAAATGCAGAAAAAGAGCTTCCAATTCAAAGGCAAAAACTGGAAAGCTTAAAGCCAGAACAAAAAGAGGAAATAGATTCTACTAAGAAAGAAATTCAGGGACTTGAAGAGATTGTATCTAAGGCTGATGTTACAAAACTTCAAGATACAGTTAATTCCAAAAAATCTGATTTAGAGAAAGCAGAATATAAATTTAATAATGATACTAGTGCTACTCCATTAAAGGCATATATAAATGCTTTTGAAAGTCTTTATTCTACTGGCTATCCAATTATATGTAACTATATGATGTCTGTGCTTAAAACATCTTTTGCAGCAAAAGAATCTTTTACAACAAAAGATTTAGTTAAATCTATAGAAAGACAATCAGTTAGGGCACAAAGCTATAGCTCTTATACCTCTTACAGAAATAATGGCGAAATACAAGATGCAGCTAAAATAGAAGAATTGAGAAAACTAAAAGTTGAGGTTGGAGAAGAAAAATTTGATCAAAATAAAGCAAGCGAATTAAAAATGTTGGAAGCAAAATATATTTCTGCACAAATAGAGCTTAATATTGAAATAAGTAATATACTTAAAGATGTAGATAGCGGTAAATTAAGTTATGAAGATTTTCATAAGATTATAAATGCATCTGACAGTTTGTATTCTAGAACTACAACTCTTGAAGAAAGAACTAAACTTGATAAATACAGGGCTAAAGTACAAGGGTTGGCTGTTGATGTTGGTGAGGCAATCAAATCGTCGCTGGAAAACGGAAGTATTAGCAAAGAAGATATTAGTATGCTTAAAGCTATTCGTGAAAAGAATTTTGGCTTTGCTAAAGATCGTGGAAATGTTAGTACTTTGTTAACTGTAAATGCGCAAGAACTATCTTTACTGAATAACATTAGATTAAAAGATATGGTGCCTATTGTAACATCAGACGGTAAATTTTTGACGTTTGACACTTCTGGCAAAGCTGAAATAAACTCAGCGCTTAAGTCTCTTGATGGAGTAAATTTAACAGAGGTGCAAATTAACAAAATAACAGAGACATTAACAGCAAGAGGGGCAGTTGATGCTAATAATAAGATAACAGAAGAAGGGATGAGGGATTTAACAAATATTTTAAAGTCTGAAGGCCTACTACCTTTTGCAAATACAATCTTAGGTGTTGTAGAACCTGCAATAAGAACTGGGAAAGATGTAATAACAGTAGATCGTGTTGAGATTACAGAAAAAGGGATGAAGCTTAATCTTGAAGTAAATGGTGTTAAGTATGATAATGCAGTTTTTCAAGGTAACTTGGATGCGTTGGCTAACAATAAGGAATTTACTCAACAAATTATAGACAAATATCCTAATGCACTAGCGTTAGAATCTGCACTGAATACAGCATTACCAACAGCTGTAAAAACAACTCTTAAATCTTTGAAAGCATTAAATTTATCTGAAGCGCAAATTAATAAAGTAATAGAAGTTGCATTAAAAGAAGGAGCATTCGGAGCAGAGAATAAGCTAACAGCTCAAGTTCAAAAAGCAATACAAGAAATTGTAGGTAGTAAAGAAGGTGCAGATCTTGTTGTTGAAAATATTGAATCTACAAAATTAAATTTGAAAGCAAAATTACAAAATATATTGTCAACATCAGATGCATTGGTTTCTGGAACAGGCTCCTTTAGGCTAAATGCTGATGGTAAACAAATTGAAAATAAAGGATATATTTTATCATCTTTAGCTAAAAGTGAGATTTATAAACTTATAGATGTAGATAATGCAAAGGCTGTAATAGATTCAGTTGAAGTTCAATTAAATACTGAAAGAATTGTAAATCGGATAGAATCTTTTAAAGCTAATCCTAAACAATTAATTCAACAAATGTCTTCAGGTGCAGATCCTACAGCTATATCTAAACTGTTTGCTGGCGTAACGCCAGATTTTGTATCTAGGGAAAATGGTGTAGAAGTAGATATGTCTTTGATGGATTTAATGGGTCTTGAAGCAAATTGCAAAGATGGTGCAGCGAAAACAATGATAGACATTGTAAAAGAATATGCAAAAGAATTAAAAGATTTAACTCCTGAAGCGAAGATAGAAACTTTAAGTAAAAACCAAGAATTACAGTCAACATTGAAGCAATTTTTAAAGGATGGTGTAGAAGATTCTGTAGTTAAAGATATTATTAAGCAGGCTGTTAATGATGTAAACGAATATAATATTTCCAAAGATTTTACTGATAAATTTGACATTGCCAAAATTAAAAATTATGTATTAGATAAGATTCAAACTTCACTTGATAAAAATATACCTAAAGATGATATAATAGCTGATACAACAATAAAAGAATTCTTCGACAAATCTGGTTTTACCGCAGTTGATGCTTTACAAGCAAGATTAAAACTTTTAACTCCAGAAAATCTTGAGACTATCCAAAAAAAATTTTATGGTGAAGAAGGTTTTATAAAGAAAGCTCAGAACTATATAAAGGATAATAGTTTCACTGAAGTAGTAGGAACAAAAAAGCTTACAAAATTTAATCCAGGCGTAATAGATAAATTGTCTACAGATGCTATGGAAATATATAAAAATAACCCTTCAGAGGCTATGAATTTTATAAGAACTATAGCAAACGAACTTTTAAAACTGAATGTTGGTTATGGTCTTAGATCTTCCCAGTTAGAACTTACTACAACTTTACAAAACGATTCTAACGCAGCACTTGGTATGGGAGGTGGAAAAACCATATCTTTAGCTTTTGATGCATTTATACAGAGGGTTTTGATGGGTAAAGCTGCAAATCTTGAAATTCTTGTAGGAAATAGTGATTTAGATAATTATGTCAGTACAAGGTCTCCTGCTAGGGCATTTCTTGAAGCGGCAGGTATGAAAGTAATAAGTTGTAAAGAGTTTAAGCCTGAAGGTGGTGATACTGACATACGTAAGCTTACACAAGCTTATTATGACCCTAATACAGTTGTTATTATGGACCCAACTATGAGGGGACACATGATGAACGAAGCCATAAGTAAAGGTGGCCAAGCAGGCAAGATATTCAGAGAGGCTTTATCAAGTGTTAATAGAGTTGGTGCTGATGAAGTGCATTTATGGGCGCTTACACAAATGGCAGCAGTTATTGGTGGTGATAATCGTCCTCCTGATAGAAAAATTTTAAAAAATGCCCTCTCAATTTCAAATATTATTAATGCTGGAGATATATTTACAAAAATAGTAGAAGATTCGACGAAAGTTGGGATAGATAAAGCTGTGCCAGTTATAATACAGAATCAAGAAGTTAAAGTAGTGCGGTTCAATAGTATGAAAGAATACACAATGGCCATAAATAATAAAGCCTTAGAAGGGGAATATATTTCAGTTATTGGCCAGCAATCTAGCTCTTTACAAATAAGGATGTCTAACGGTATAAGAGATATTATTCTTAATAAAATAGGCACTTCTGCACCAGAAGGTTATACGCCTGCAGGCATGTTAGATAGTATGCTTAAGGGCTTGTTTGCAAATCGTGATAATGGTGGTATGGCATTAGGAAGTGACGGTAAAGTAAAACCTGTAGGTGCTAAGGGTATTGAAGAAAGTATGGTTATCGGAGATATTTACCGTCAGTTAGGGTTTTCTTTAAGAGAAGGTTTTGAGCATTTAGAGCAACCTGTGACTGACATGGGAATGGAAGAACATATGTCAAAAACTACTCAAATGAGTTCAACAAGCATGCAAACATCTCTTGCGTCTATATATTCAGGTGCAAATGCAAGAATGGTAGGTATTTCTGGGACAATTGCAGGTTTACAACAACTTATTATCAATAGGACGGGCTCAAGTAAAATTCATAATATTACAGGTGAAAGTGTTGAGACTGGAATGTTTCAAGGTGTTATAGAGGTTAGCGTTAAATACCCAACGGGGTCTCTTGTTGAGACAATTACAAATACATTAGAAAAAATAAAAGGAGGAGATTTAAACGCAGCAAAAGATTTGGACAATATTTTATTGCTAGCAAAAACTCAGTCAACAATACAAAATTTCAGGGATGCAGTTTGCCAGGCAATAGAAATTTTCGGTAAAGGTCTTATCGGTGGAAATCCAAAAACAATTTCTCCCAAAGACGCTCTTTCCAAAGGGCTTAGTGAATTAAAGAATCTTAATGTTGAATTATTTGAGTTTACTGATAATCAAGGTAAATGGACTAATATAGAAAAAGAAGAAAATGGTAAATATATAATTACAGTTGACAAAAATCTTGGTAACGAGATGGGAAGTATTGCCGATGTTGCAAAAAATAAAAATATTCACCGTATAGTTATTGCAAACGAAATGGGTGCAACAGGTGTGGACTATCAGGGAAATTACTTAAACGTTGTTGCTGATCCTCATTTAATGAGTAATACAGATATGGCACAAGCATTAAAAAGATCTGCAAGACCAAACCAATATTTTAATACACAGGATAATATAGATGGTGCTTCTGCAAGATGGGCAACAGAAAGGTTGCTCATGTACGACCCTGCTAATGTAGAAAATACCTTAGCAGAATTTGCTGCAAATCCTGCTTTTGTTAACTATGCCAGAGAATTGTGGAGTGGTAATGCGGCTAATGGAAATATGACAGATCTTAAGTCTATAGAATGGTTAAATATTATGGAGAGTGGAAATTTTGATATTAATAACCCCAAAGTTATAGAAGCTCTTTACAGACTAAGTAGTGTAGGCAAAAATGCTACAAATGTTGATATTTCAGATTCAAAAGTCAAGGAATTTGCAATGAAAGAAGTGTTGACTTTTTTATCTAAAATACAAGATTTAAAATCTGTAGATGCATCAACAAGATTTGCAATACAAGACTCAGTAAGGGATAGAATGGTTTTAAGTGTTTTAAGAGATACTGTAGCTGCTTTACCAGAAGGTAAGGCAAAACAGGCAGCAATGGCAGAACTAAATGATGCTCTTAAAAATAATAGTTCTACTTCAAAAGATATTTTTGAATTTAACGAAAATATGAAAGCGGAGTCTAGAGAAGAGGTTATGCGCAAAACAATTGATAATTGTGTACAGGAAGCACAACAGAGAGTTTCTAGACTTCAAGAAGTGTTAAGCAAGTTTAGTTCTGACTCTAAAGTTGCAGATCAATTAAAAATTATGGGGAATCATTTAGATTCTATTAGAATTGCAATGTCTAATGAGGCTTATTATGGTAGTAAACCTATTACAGATAAAGGTCTTAGTAACGCTATAGATATGACTGAATTTGTACAGATAGTTAGATCGTTTGAAGATTATATAATGCCAATGGCTACAGTTGTAGATAGAGCAGAAACAATTAAAACAGAAAGTTCTATACAAGATAATACAAGCAGAGCTGTTATAGATTATGTAAAAAATGATAATACCTTGTCTAAACCAAATGAACAAGGTGAAAGGGTACTTACCCAAAAAGGTGAACTTTTTGTAAAGATGATGCAACAAGAACTCAATAAGACCACTACTAAAACTGATAGTACAGTGGCATTGGCATGGCTTGCTAATAAATTAGGCTCAAGTTATACACCTTTAACTGCAGATTTAAACTTAGCAGAGCAAACAAAAAGGCAGATAGAAAATGTCAAAAATCTTGTAGATAAGCTAGTAGAAGTAAATAAAGATATGAAATATGAAGCTGTAAAAGAGTTTTTTATACTTCAACAAGATGAAAAGCATATAAATAAAGTGTATAACAGAGAAGAGATAATTAAAATATTAAATACTGTCAATAAAGAATATATAGCCGAATTAGCAAAGATTAGCGGTTTGAATAGTGAAATTTCTGAGCTTCAAAAGAAAATTTCAGGAAATAATGACAGTATTCCTGATTTAGAACAAAAAATTGCTAAACTTGAGCAAGAATTAGACAATTATTCAGACATCGCTGATGAAGGAGGTTTAGGTGATGAAATGAATAATATTGAATCTAATATGTTAGATATGAAAAATATTCTAAAAGCTAAACAAGATCTACAAAAAGTTCAAAGTCAGCTTGATGAACAACTAAAGTTATTTAAAGAAGTTGGTCATGATATAGAACTTACTGCTGGTGCTAATGTTGAAAACTTGATAATTTCTTCAATGCAAAATAGAGTTCAAGCTGACTTAGATAAGGATTTATCTTTATCTAAAACTGACAAATATGGGAAGAAAGTTCTTACTCAAAAAGGTCGTATTTATGCAAAAATTTCTAAAGACTTTGTAGAAGGTAATAGCAAGTTTGTAAATTTCTTACAAAATGGGCCTCTGTCTAAACTTGGTTTTGCTGATAAAATTAAAGATAACATGCAAGCTAATAATGGAGAAATAAAGTATGATGAAAAATTAATAAAAGAAATTACAAACGCTTTATGGGATGCAAATATTTGGGACTATTCAAAAGTAGAAAAACTTTACGGTTTTTATGAACTTGTACCAGAAAATCAACGTGACGTATTAAATAATATGTCTTTAGCAGAATTAAAAGGAATATTATCTGCGCAGCACTCGCAAACTATTAAAGGACTGGCAGAGCAAAAGGAATATACTTTGCCAGACGCGCAAACTGTGGCTTTAGCAAAACTTACTAAAAGCATGAAATTTGAAGGTAACAAAGCACTAGGCGATTACTTTGCTAATATTGTAAAGTCTTATGAAGATTTAGAAACCTCTGCTGCAAAAATGGCTCAAATAAATAACGACGCTTCTGAAACAAGCAAAGCTGCATCAAGTATGCCAGGCTGGCTCAAGACGGCTGGTTCAACAATTGGGGTTACTTGGCAATATTTTACAGATACAAAAGGGGATCTTAGCTCCGTAAGTGAAAGTGTTGATATTTTTCTAGAAGATGCTGTGAATATAGTTGGTAAAGATAGAGAAAAAACAGCTAACTTATTATACTTTGCAGGCAAAGTTGATAGTACAACACAGGAAGCTTTGGATAATTTTGATACGTTGGTAAAAAATATTAAACCAGAGCAAACCAATAAATGTTTTGAATCTCATACAAATTGGAAAAAAGTTGGAGCAACAGTAGGTGTTGTTTTCTTAGGAATATTAGGAGTAGGGTTAGCTGTAGGTGCAATTGTTGGTATGGCTTTTGCTGGACCTGCAATAGTTGCTGCACTTGGAATAACGGTAGCTGCTTTGACAGCTTCGGGTATCGGAGCAGGTGTAGGTTTTGGTGTCGTAGCTGGTATAGGTGCCCTTCTTGCTAAATTTAGTGTCTTTAGCAAAATTAAAGATCTTATACCAAGTGGAGATTATAATAAGAAGTTAAAAATTTCAGACATAAACAAATTTGTGAAATTGAAAACATTTTCAAAACTTGTCTTGGATGGCAAAATAAATTTAGCTAATCAAGAAGATATGGGAAATATTACTTCAAAATCTTTATATAATGCACTTAATGCTTCAAAATCTTATGGACAAGTTATTTCTGACGAGGAAGCTTACTTAATATTAGGTGATAACTATAGACACATAAAAGTATTTAAAGAAGACCAAATTGAAGAAAGAGCAGAACAATTATTAAAAGATGAGACTTTTAAAGAAGGATTTAATATGCAAGAAAACTTGAATGAAAAAGCTAAACAGTTGGCAAGAGATGATACGTTTAAGAGGAAAAACAAACAAGAAGAGGGAGAGACACAAGAAGCTTATAATACAAGGCTAGAGAATTTAGCCATGAGAGAACTTAAAGGGCAAAAAGATTATAACAAAAAGCTTGAAAACGCAGCTAAGTCCAAAGCTACAAAAGAGTTTAGATGGAACATAGCTTCTATAGGAAAAATGATGGACACTTTAAATTATGTTGAAGATACAACAAAACAAGAAAAATTGTTTGTTATGCTTTTGGGTGATGCTAATATTGATTCTAGGGAACTAGTGGCTAGATATCAAAAAGTTGTTGATATTAAAGACATTGTAGATTCAAGTGTAGATATAAGTGTTCTTCAAGAGTACGAAATGTTTAATGCTGATAACAGTGTCAGCAATGAGTTTGTTTCAAAATATGTAAGGCCGGAATTAGTATTGAAATCAGTAGATAATAAATTTAAAAATATTGGTTATCAAGGTGTCAATGTAGGGGAACAGCTTGTAGGTAAAATGGGAGTAGGGTTTACAAAACCAGAAGAATTTAGCATAGCAATTGCGCAAACTCTTGTTCTGTTTGAAAACACAGCATCTATGCAGCAGTATTTAGGGTTAGATATTTCAAAAGCACATACGAAAGAAGAAATAGCGTCTGCAGCATTTAGTACATATAAAGAAGCTCTAAATCTTTTTGCAGAAGGTGAAATTGATCAAACAATGCTAAACCAAGAGACAACAATAATAAGAACAGTATCAGAAATGTTGATGATAGCAATAGATAAACCAGAACTTACAGCAGCTATAAATGAGACAAATATCAACGAAGTGACCTTAAACAAGATAGAACGTATAGTAAATATAGACGCTACCAAAGTAAACAGATATGTGTTTGTTAACACTTTGCGTGAGGAAGTAAAAGCGTCCACTTCAAATGACACAGTGTTTGAAATTAAAATTGATGATTTAAAGAAAGGCTTAGAATCTAAAGATGCATTAAGAAATATCGAATTGCCAAAGAATCTTAATGATATATTACCTTCTCTTGAAAGTGGTCATCGAGGCAAAAAACATCATACGATGTTGATGGAAATAAGAAATGTTAAAGCAGTATCACAAGCTGCATAACGCTTGCATGTGCTTTCAAGAAGCAACTGTTTTTTTATTTGCCATTACCCTTACTGTTATTTGGTTATCATCCTGCGTCCTTTGACTGCGTTTTGCTTCGCGCAGGATAAACTCCGTCCTAGGCGTCAGTCTTTGTTGTCATGCTGTATTAGGAAGTAAGTTCATATTTTTGCCAGTCGTATCATTTGTGGGAAGAGGGAAGAGTAGAAAATACAAATGGGATTAGTCTTGATTTTTCCCAAAAGACACAAATTTTGATAATATAT
>NZ_JAITJM010000010.1:0-11707 GCF_031278955.1 Candidatus Endomicrobiellum cubanum
CCGCTCATCAATGCATTTTGTATCCTAATATTTAATTCAAATACCTCTATTTGGCTTTTACCTGTATATTCTGATACTAATACCATCAAAAATGCATCTTTTACTTCCTTGTTTGGAAAATCTAATTCGTATATCAATGTCCCATTTATTACCAATTCTTTCTTTATTGTCAGATATCCTGTTTGATCTAGGCCTCTATTTTTTCTTTGTAAATTTTTGTAAAATTTGTCATAAGATTTTAGAGCATTAAGGAGTTGAATACATTGAGTTTGATAGATGTATAATTGACGGTGTTTAAAGTATAAACAATAGGGGAGGTTTTATGGAAAAAATGAAATGTAGCATTTGTGGGTATATTTATGATCCTAGTGTTGGTATTGAAGACAGCGGTATAGCCAAGGGAACATCTTTTGACCAACTACCACAAGATTGGGTTTGCCCAGTATGTGGTGCGCCAAAAGATGCTTTTGAGTTAGAGAAGTAACTCCAATGAAGTACATATATTTGGATAATCAGTCTAACACAAAGTTAGATAAAAATGTTTTTGATGTGATGGTGCCTTTCTTTGTTGATTATTATGGAAATCCTCAAAGTATTTATTCTTTAGGTTCTATTTCTAAAGACGCTCTTGATGACGCAAGGTCTAAAGTTGCAAGCTTTATCAATGCAGATATTAATGAAATAATTTTTACTTCTTGTGCTACAGAATCGAATAATTTGCTAGTTAAAGGTATTGCAGAATCGTTAAAAAATAAAGGAAAACATATTATTGTTTCAGCTATAGAACATTTTTCTATTTTAAATCCTTTAAAAAGACTACAAAATGACGGTTTTGAAGTTACTTATTTGTCTGTAGATGCAAAAGGGAATGTAAACGCTCAAGAACTTAAAAAATCCTTAAGAAAAGATACTATTTTAGTGTCTATTCAACATTCTAACCCTGAAGTTGGAACTATACAAAATATTAAAGATTTAGTGGCTATAGTTAAAAATAATAAAATAAATGATTTTGTTGTGTTTCATACAGATGCTGTAAGTTCGTGTGGATTTATGCCTATAGATGTTAAAGATTTAAACGTAGATGCTTTAACATTTTCTTCGTCTGTAATGTATGGCCCTAAAGGAGCTGCAGCTCTTTATGTTAAAAAAGAGGTGAAAATAGTTCCGCAAATTGAGGGTGGCGTTCAAGAAAACTCTAAACGTTCAGGCACAGAGAATATTCCTGCAATAGTGGGTTTTGGCAAAGCTTGCCAAATTGCTAAAGAGAAACTTGTTTCAAATGTACAAAAAATAAAAGGGTTAAGAGATAAACTTATAAACGAGTTGCCAAAAAAAATTGAATATATTTATTTAAATGGTGCCATAGGGAATCGTTTACCAAACAATGTAAATTTTTCGATTGAATTTGTTGAGGGGGAGGCCTTATTTTTGCTCTTAGATGCCATAGGTATCATGGCAGCGAGTGGTTCTGCTTGTGCAAATAAGAATCTTAAAATTTCGCACGTATTAAGTGCAATGAAGGTAGATGTAGCTGTCGGGCAAGGATCTATAGTCTTTACATTGTCAAAATACAATACTCAAGAAGATATTGACTATGTGTTAGAGGAGTTCCCGAAAATAGTTAGTAGGCTTAGAGAAATGTCTCCTCTATACTCATATTTTTTACAGACAGGTAAAAGAAAAAAGGCTGGGCCGGGTACTGATTTTGACCACGAACATGATCATTGTCATATAAACGAAGAATAATTTTTATTGTATGGAGTCTTAAAAGAGGTTTTATAAGTTGAAGTAAGGCGTAAGAGGGGGGACAGAATGGCATTTTATTCGCAAAAGGTTATGGAACATTTTGCAAATCCGCGAAATGTTGGCCAGATAGAAAATGCAGATGGTGTAGGAGAAGTTGGAAATCCTGTCTGTGGCGATATGATGACTTTTTATATCAAGGTTAAAGATAATAGAGTAGAGGATGTAAAGTTTAAAACTTTTGGGTGTGGAGCAGCTATAGCGGTTTCTTCAATGGTTTCTGAAATGGCCAAAGGCAAAACCATAGAAGAAGTCATGAACATTACAAATGATGATGTTGCAAAAGAACTTGGAGGATTACCTCCAAACAAAATGCACTGTTCAAACCTTGGAGCAGATGCATTGCACAAAGCTGTAGAAAATTATAAATCAAAACAAGGTAAATAAATAATATGTGTAAAGATAAATGTTCTTGTCCGTATTGTCAAACAGAGTTAAAAAGTGAATGTTTAAGTCCAGAATTTTGTAAGCCCTGCTGTACAACCAAAAATAGTAGTATAAAAGTGTGCGATGTTTGTGAATCAGAATATTCTAACGAATATGAAAAATGTCCAATGTGCCAAGCAGAGCAAAACTATAAAAGGTAGTGCAGGTTTTCCTGCATACAGAGGTTTATTTATGCCAGCAAAATTAATAAAAGAAGGTGTATATTCAGTTGGAGCAATAGATTGGAATGAGAGACATTTTCACGGCCATACATATGTAACTAAAAGAGGTGTCACGTATAATTCTTACTTAATATTAG
The DNA here is from genome assembly GCF_031278955.1 of Candidatus Endomicrobiellum cubanum. Lineage (NCBI taxonomy): Bacteria > Pseudomonadati > Elusimicrobiota > Endomicrobiia > Endomicrobiales > Endomicrobiaceae > Candidatus Endomicrobiellum > Candidatus Endomicrobiellum cubanum. Next base: position 2,549 of record NZ_JAITJM010000010.1, read on the forward strand.
ATGAGAAAGTAGCGTTGATTGACACAGTTAGGCATGGTTTTCAAAAGGAATTAATAGAAAATATCAAAAGTATTATTGATCCTACAAAAATAGATGTTATAGTGATAAATCATATAGAGCCAGATCATTCTGGAGCTTTTCCAGACTTATTAAAAATTTGTCCTAATGCTAAAGTTTATGGTACACAGAAAGCAAAACAGGGACTTTTAAAATATTACGGTGTATGTGGTAATTGGGTCCTAGTAAAATCAGGCCAAAACATAAATATTGGGAAAAGAACCTTAGATTTTATAGATGTGCCTATGATGCACTGGCCTGATAGTATGTTTACATATTCTGCTTATGATAAAATTTTGTTTTCAAATGATGGTTTTGGACAGCATTATGCAACCAATAAAGTTTTTGATTATGAAGTTAATTTTGATGTCTTAATGGACGAAGCTCAAAAATATTATGCAAATATACTTTGGCCGTTTAATATGATTATTTCTCCAAAACTTGCAGCAATAAGTAAGTTAAATCTTAATATTGAAATTATAGCTCCAAGTCATGGACTTGTGTGGCGTAAACATATACCAGAAATTATGCAGAAATATTTATATTGGTCTTCGCATTCATGTAAAAACAGAATTGCTGTTGTTTATGAAACTATGTGGAATTCTACTGAAAAAATGGCAAGAAAGATTGTAGAAGGAATAACTTCACAAGGAGTAGAGTCTGTATTGTTTGATGTAACAAAAAACGATAGAACAGATATAGCTTCATATATGTTAGAAGCCAAAGGGTGGGTGTTTGGCTCTTCAACACACGATGGAGAAATGTTGCCTGTAATTGCAGGTTTTTTGCATTTTCTTAAAGGTTCTAAAGCTAAGGGGCGCAAATCTTTTGCATTTGGTTCTTATGGTTGGAGCGGAGAGGCTACAAAAGATATTGAAAACACAATATCGAATGTTACGTCTTTTGAACCTTCTTTCAGGGTGGTTTTCAATCCTACTTGCGAAGAATTGGATAAATGTTTTGAAATCGGTAAAGCTTTTGCTTTAGAAATAAAAAGTGAAGATTGATCAGATAGTGTAGATCTGAATGTTTTTAGAGAAACCTTAAAGTTAGAAAGGAGGTCATATGAAAGGATTAGTTTGTAAAGTTTGTGGTTATGTATCTTTAGATGGAACCAAAGATGTATGCCCTATTTGTCTTGCCAAAAATGCATTCGAGGAAAAAGAAGATGCTTATAAAATGCCCGACTTTAAAGCAACATCAGGGGAAAGTGAAAAAAAGCATATTCCTGCTTTTACAGTTATAAAACAATGCGGTTTAATTCCAGGAGCAGGCTGTATAGATGTCCATGTAAAAATTGGAGAGGTACTACACCCAGCTTTACCTGAACATCATATACAAGAAATAACTTTTTATGTTAACAATAAATTTGTGGCAAATGTTATGCTTACATCTGATGTTAATCCTGCAGCAGTTATTCATTTAAAAGAAAATACAAAAGGGAAAGTTCAAGTTATAGAAACTTGCAATCTTCATGGTAAGTGGTTTAATGAAGTAGGAATATAATAGGTAAGGAGGCCAAAGAATGGCAAAATCAATTAAAGGGACAAAAACCGAAAAACATTTATTGGAGTCGTTTGCAGGAGAGTCGCAAGCGAGAATGAGATATACATATTTTGCATCAAAAGCAAAGAAAGAAGGTTTTGAACAAATTGCTGCAATTTTTATAGAAACAGCAGATAACGAAAAAGAACATGCAGAGAGATTTTTTAAATTTTTAGAAGGTGGTCCGCTTGAAATTACTGGTACTTTTCCAGCAGGTATTATTAGCGGCACAGTTGAAAATTTAAGGCTTGCAGCAGCAGGAGAAAATGAAGAGCATACAAAACTTTATCCTCAAGCAGCAAAAGTTGCTGATGAAGAGGGATTCCCTGAAGTAGCAGAGTGTTTTAGAAGGATTTCTATTGCTGAAAAACATCATGAATCAAGATATTTAGAACTTCTCGATAACCTTGAGAATGATAGAGTTTTTAAGAAAGATATGCCAATAAAATGGAAATGCCGTAACTGCGGATATGTTTATGAAAGTAAAGAAGCTTTAGATAAATGTCCAGCATGTTTACACCCCAAAGCCTATATGGAAGAATTAGCTGATAATTTTTAGGATATTTACTTGACAGTTAGAAAGGTCAGCGTAAAATTAACTTACGCTGACCTTTTTGAGGTTAACTTAACAATTCTAAACAGGATTTGTTATAATTTATTAACAATATTTTTATGAAAAACTTTGCATCATTTAACATAATCTTAACAGTTACTAAATCAGGTTTATATGCAAAATCATAATCACTTTTTTCTCTTATCAAGTACGCATTTTTGTATACTTCATACATTTTATTGTTAAAAATCTTTTCTTCATATATAAATTTTTTATTAAACCAGCCTTTTAATTGCGAATGGTTTGATGTTGAAAAATTATTTTTTATTGCTAAAGCATTTAGAGAGTAAAAAACAGCTTTAAAGCTCCTTCTAATTGTTTTGATTTTATATTTTCTTCAGCTGTTTTTAATGCTATTTTGGCTTTTTCTATTGCAAGTTTTATCAACTCTCTATTATTATGCATAAAATACGCCTTTCCCTACAACTTCATTACAAAATATATAATTCCGTTTTAGTTCAAGATATGTATATGGTTTTAAATCTATAACAATATTGTTGGTGTATTCTATTTTTGAAACTATAGCCCATACTACACTTAGTTTTTTGAAATTATATTTACTAAAAATTACAACAATATCAACGTCGCTATTTTTGTTGTATGTGTCGTTAACTTGTGAACCATAGATATATAATCCCTTAAAATCTTTAAAAGATTTTTTAAGTTCATTTTTTAACTCATTAACAATTTTGTCTATTTTTTTTCATATATCTACTATCTACTTTAACCTAACTTAGGCGCTTAAATTATTAAATTATACCGTAAATAGTATACAATAAATCGATTAATTATAGAAATGTTTGTAATAAGAAAGATAACTAAATTAAGGTTTTGTGTATATTATATTCTTAAAGATAAACCATACTTTATATCAGATATTTCAAGATTTTTCTCATTATTTCCTTCAGGTTCAAGGAGGATAATTTTTTTATGCATTTCAATCTCCATAATAATTTATAACTAAAATTTTATACCGAAGACAAAATTAACGAATGTTCCAGAAAAATCCAACTTATCATTTAGTATACCATGTGGTAATTTTGCCTCAGCATAAAAAAAACTGGCTCAGATCAAAATCAATATTCAGTAAGTTCTAAAGTGTATAATTTATACCTATTGCCAAATTTGTTATAGGAACAGCAGAAGAAAACTTATTCAAACTTAAACCCAGCGTAAAGTGTTATTGTTTGACAATTGGCATCAATTGTTTCAGAATTATTTGGTAAAGAAATACTAAAGTTATTTATTGCGTATATTGCTTCTATAACTAAAAAATTTATACTAAATCCTAAACCAGCACCATAATAAAGACCTATTTTTTGCGTTGCTCCATCAAGTAAATTTGTTAACATAGGTATGCTACCCCCTAGCCTACCGGAACAAAACATAAATGTGTTATCTAATCCGTGTAGTGGTGTGCGCAATTTTAAGGCTACAAAAAGTGGCATAAAAGACACATTTTCATTGGTATTATTTGTATCTCTAGGAAAATCATATATTGCTCCAAGTCCTAAAGCGACAACATTGTTTAAATATTGAAAATATTCAAGTCCTGCAGAGATCCCAAGTTTTGTGTCCTGACTTGCATTAGTGCCTTGAGCCTTTTCTGAGAGTAGCGAGAGTGTACTTAAAGGTTGAAATCCAAATTTTAAAATAAATTCCCTATCATTATTTGGTTTTGCAAACACTGCAATGATAGCTACTAATAATAAAACAAATGCCATTAAACTTTTCATAATATTGCCCATCTTGATGCGTCCTCCTAAGTTAAAATATAATCAACAACATAATTATATAAATTTAGTTAATAGAAATTTGTTTTATTTTTTATTATAAAAAAGTGAGTGGCCGTAGTCTTTTGTTATTTCGTACATAATTATAGATGATGCAATTGCGGCATTTAAAGATTCACATTTACCAGGTATATTTATTTTTATAAGTTCATCTGCTAAATTTTCAGTTTCATTTGTAATACCGTTAGACTCATTTCCTATTATAAAAGCACATTTTTTAGGTACTTTAATATTATTTAAATATTTTTCCCCATTTAATGAAGCAGCAAAAACTGTAATTTTTTCTTTTTTCATTACTGCCAGAATATTTTTTATGTCTATATTGTCTAGTACGGGTATATGAAATATTGACCCCATCGTTGATCTTAAAGTTTTGTCGGAATATATATCAACGCTACCTTTTGATACAAATACTGCTTTTGCATCAAATGCAGCTGCAGAGCGAATAATTGTACCAAGATTTCCGGGATCTTGAATGTTTTCTAAAATTATAAACATACCTATATTTTTTATAATATCTTCAATTTTATAATGTCTTTTTTCTACAATGGTTATTATGCCTTGTGAAGACTTTGTTGTTGATAACTTATTAAATAGGTGTTCTGAAAGGCTCGTTACATTCTTAAAATTGTTTATACTATTTTTATGTTTTTCTGATATAAGGATTTGTTTTATATTCCAATCTTTAGGAATTTCTTCAATTTGTTTTTTACCTTCAATAAAAAAACAATTATTTTTATCGCGAAACTTTTTATCTTGCAGTTTAAGTATTTGTTTAAATATAGAATTTTGTGTACTAGTAATTATCATAATTTTAATTTGGCGAGTAGTTCCTATGTTTTAAAATTTTGAAGTTGTCACCAAGTATGATGAGTTTTTTTTGCTTTAAAATTATATCAGAATAGAAATAATGTGTAAAACAACGAATATTTTTTTAACAAAGTATAGTTGTAGTATTAAACAATGAAAAAGAAAATGTTATACTCTAAAATATTCAAAAAAGTTAATTGCTGTTTATTTATATGGAGAAAATTATGAGTAATTTTGAACTTAAAAATACACCGTGTTGGCAGAATCTCGAAAAACATTATATTGAAGAAATTCAAAATGTCCATTTACGAGATTTGTTTAAAGATGAAAACAGATTTAATGAATTTTCTATAAGTGATAACAATATAGGCATAACTTTTGATTATTCAAAAAATATTATTAACTCTAAAACTTTTAAACTTTTAATGGACTTTTCAAAAGAAGCAAGAGTAAATGAATATACAAAAAAGATGTTTTCAGGGCAGAAAATAAACTGGACAGAAAAAAGAGCAGTACTTCATACAGCTCTTAGAAATAGAAGTAATAGTCCTATTTATGTTGATGGTAAAAATGTTATGCCTCAAATTAATGTTGTACTTTCTAAAATGAGAAAATTTAGTGACGATTTAAGAGAGGGAAAGTGGACTGGTTTTACTGGAAAAAGAATTACTGATGTCGTAAATATAGGGATTGGAGGGTCTGATTTAGGGCCTAAAATGGTTTGTGAGGCATTAAGATACTATGCTGATATAGTAAATGTTCATTTTGTTTCTAATATTGATGGTGCAGATATTTACGAAGTGTTGAAAAAATTGAATCCTCAAACAACACTTTTTATAATAGCTTCTAAAACTTTTACAACTCTTGAAACAATAACAAATGCTGTAACTGCTAGACAGTGGCTTGTAGACCAGTTAGGTGATAAAGCTGTTGTAAATCATTTTGTTGCTCTTTCAACAAATGTAAAAAAAGTTAAAGAATTTGGTATTGATGAAAATAACATGTTTGAATTTTGGAATTTTGTAGGTGGTAGATATTCTCTTTGGTCTGCAATCGGACTTCCTATTTGTTGTTATGTTGGGTTTGAAAAATTTGAAGAGCTTTTAGAGGGGGCTTACTATATTGATCAGCATTTTTTAAATACTCCTTATGAAAAAAATATTCCTGTAATAATGGCAGTATTAGGATTTTGGTACAACAATTTTTTTAATGCTTCAACACATGCAGTTTTGCCATATAGTCAGTATCTGCATAGATTTGCTGCATATTTGCAGCAGGGCGATATGGAAAGTAATGGAAAAACTATAAATTTTGAGAATGATAGGGTTGATTACCAAACAGGTTCTATAATTTGGGGAGAACCGGGCACTAATGGGCAACATTCATTTTATCAGCTTATACATCAAGGGACTAAATTTATTCCCTGCGATTTTATAGGTTATATAAATCCAGTAAAAAAGATTGGTGACCATCACGAAAAATTGATGGCAAATTATTTTGCTCAAACAGAAGCTCTTGCGTTTGGTCTTACAAAAGAACAAGTAATAGAAAACCTTAACCAAGCTGGACTTTCTAAAGAGGACATAAAAATTTTAACTAACCACAAAATATTTGAAGGTAATAGACCAACAAATAGCATATTAATTAATAATCTTAATTCTAAAACATTAGGAGCTTTAATTGCATTATATGAACATAAGATATTTACGCAAGGTATAATGTGGCGTATTAATAGTTTTGATCAGTGGGGCGTAGAATTAGGGAAAGTTCTTGCAAATGTAATATTGTCTGAACTTAAAGATGGTTCAGAAAATAATCATGATTCTTCAACAAAAAATTTAATAAAGATTTTTAATTCAAATAAACAATAGGAATTTATGAAAAAATATATACTAGACTTAACAAGTATTCAGCTAAAAGCGTATCTAAAAGTGATTATAAATCAGGATTATAGAATTAACCAAATTCTTGATTGGATTTATGAAAAAAAAACAGCTACTTTTGAAGAATTTACTTCAATCCCAAGGGATTTCAGACAAGAGCTAGATAAAAGATTTTTGCTTAGGTCTTTAAAGATAGTCAAAAAAGAACAATCTATTCTTGATGGGACAATCAGATACACCTTTCAAAGCATAGACAAAAAACATTTTTCCGCTGTTTTTTTACCTACAAAAGGAAAAAATTCTGTGTGTATATCATCGCAAATAGGTTGTCCTGTAATGTGTGCTTTTTGTTCTTCAGGGAAAGTAAAATATACAAGAAATTTAACTAGAGGTGAGATACTAGAACAAATTTTACAAATAGAAAATGATACTAAAGAAAAAGTTTCAGGCATTTTATTTATGGGTACGGGGGAGCCTACACTTAATTATAATAATGTTTCATTAGCATTGAGTTCTATTTTATCTAAAAAAGAATTTGCAATTGGGAAAAGACATATAACACTGTCAAGTGTGGGAAATGTTACAGCAATTAAAAAACTTGCAGATGATAATTTTGGCATTCGTCTTGCTATTTCTTTGCATGCTACTAATGAAAAACAAAGAAAAAAAATAATCCCAAATAATTTTGGTTTTACTATAGAAGAAATATTAAATGTAGGTAAATATTATCTTAAAAAGACAAAGTCCAGATTAACAATAGAATATATTCTAATTAAAGAAATTAACGATTCTTCTGCTGATGCTCATAAGCTTGCAAGACTTTTAAAACGATATGATTTAATAAATCAAAGTGTCCAGATAAATTTAATACCATTTAATCCTATAGGAGATGTTAATTTTAGCGTACCTACTCAAGAGGCTATACTTAAATTTAAAAATATATTAAAGTTAAACGGTATTACTGCAAATATAAGGCAAGCTAAAGGGGCAGATATAGGTGCAGCATGTGGACAATTAGGCCGTTAAGAATTTAGGTTTTTAATAGACACATTATTACAAATTTTCACAATAATTTATTGCAAAAAGAATTTTTTAGACTATAATAAAAATCTTATATTGTTGTTTATATTGTCAAAATAATCAAAAATACTTGCATGCTATTTTAAATTAATATTTTTTAAGAATATTTACTCAAAAAAGTCAGTTTTAAAAACATGAGCTGATATATCAAGTCATTGTTTTGTGTAAGTATTTTTGATTAGAAATAATATAAGGGAGAAAAGATTATGAAAAAGATTGTGAATGTTGTACTTCGAGCTTGATTTTCGTGTGTTGTTTTTCGTTTGCAAAAGGGAATATTGCTGTTTTAGGTGTAGGTGGCACAATTGCAGGTACAGCTAAAACTTCTGCTCAATCTGTTGGACATAACAGCATCTGATTTGTCTATAGCAGATGTTTTGAAAACCGTTCCTGAAATACCTGAAGTTGCAATTGTTTATGGTTATGCGGACACGGACGAAAAATCTGTAAATGCTTTTTGTGTAGCTGGAGTTAAAGGTATAATTTTTGCAGGAACCGACAATGGTAGCGTAGCAAAAAGTTGTCTTGCAAGTCTTGATAATACAATAAAGTCCGGCATAGTAGTTGTCAGATCGTCAAGAATCCCAAGTGGTATTGTGTCAAAAGATAAAAAATATGAAGATGAGCATGGTTTTTATAGCGGCAAAATCATTAAATCCACAGAAAGCAAAGATTTTGCTTCAACTTGCATTGACAAAATATTCACAAAAAAATACTGATACAATTCAAAAGCTATTCTATAAATATTAAAAAATCATACACAAAACTATATATTTTTTAAAAATATGTAGTTTTGTGTCTAAGAGTTTAAATTCAGGATTTAGAAAATCGTATTGACATACGTATATCTTTAATTATATAATTTTTCAATTATAACAATAATTAAAAAACCTAACAGAAAATCTTCTTCTCTTTTATTTGCAAAATATTCGGGGGTGTGGCAGAGTGGTCTAATGCACCAGACTGTAAATCTGGCGGGCTTGCCCTTCGGTGGTTCAAATCCATCCGCCCCCATATATTAAAATAGTTGTTGTATTTGCGGGAGTAGCACAATGGCAGTGCTCCAGCCTTCCAAGCTGGCTACGCGGGTTCGATTCCCGTCTCCCGCTTTTTGTTCATAGTTTATAAAGGTGCCGAGGTGGCTCAGTGGTAGAGCACCTCCTTGGTAAGGAGGTGGTCGCGGGTTCAATTCCCGCCCTCGGCTATTTATTTTAAGGGTTTAACAGACCCTTAAGATATACCACAATAAAAATTGGTGAGAGGGGTAAAAAAGAAATGGGAAAGGAGAAATTTGACAGGAGAAAGCCGCACGTAAACATAGGGACGATAGGGCACGTGGATCATGGTAAGACGACGTTAACAGCAGCAATAACGAAGG
>NZ_JAITJM010000013.1:0-46505 GCF_031278955.1 Candidatus Endomicrobiellum cubanum
ATGAAACAGAAGAAGAAGTAAAAGGGAAATTAACAGAGCCGTAGATGGTGCGGTATGACATAGTAGAATGAATAACAAGAGAGTTATTAGAAGAGACATTAAAGTTAGAAGAAAGCCAAGGGTAAGAATAAAAATCTATTTTCCCACAGTCAGGATTAGAAGAATCAGTAATAGTACTATTGCCAGAGATGGTGTAATTAGGACTATTAGTGATATTAATAATTTGAGCAAAAGCAAAGGAAGAGAAGAAAAGCAAGAAATATTTGAGTTAAATTATTATAAATGAGTTGATATCTAATTAGATCCTAATCTATATTAACAGTATTGCTGTTAGCTATAGCTTTATTAGTATATCAAAATTTAATTACTACAAATAAATTCTTGGTGGAATGCTAAATGAATGCAACAAGAAATATTTATTAATTTGCTATAATCATAATGTTTATTATGATTAATTTTTTTACTAGATTGATTGATAAATCGAGGGGTACATGGAAAATTTGAGACAACATTTGGAAATGTTATATGATTTACAAAGTTATGATAATAAAATAAATAATTTAAACAAACAGATACAGGAAGCTATTCTAGATATTGAAAGAAAAAAGGAAGATTTACAAAATAGACGTACAGAACTAGATAACATAAAAAGGTCTTTTGTTGAAATAAATTCTATAAAGAAAGAAAAAGAGGCATTTCTTAATTCTAAGGAAGAATTAATATCTAGACATTCTCTAGAATTAAATACAGTAAAATCTAATGAAGTATATAAAGCTCTTCTATTAGAAATAGAAAAAATTAAAGCAGATAAAAGTATAATTGAAGATGAAATTTTGCAACTTATGGATACAGTTGATAAAGAAGCTTTAGTTATAAAAAATTTAGAAAAAGACTTTCAAGATTTTGATAGCAAAATAAAAAGAGATATTTTAGAAATAGAATCTTTAATTGAAAATAAAAAAAAAGAAATAGCAATAGTGGAAGTTGATAGACAAAAACAAGAATCTAAAATAAATAAGTCTATATTTTTGCAGTATGAAAGGTTGAGAGAGGGACGTGATGGAATTGGTCTTGTTTTAGTTGATGGAGAAAGTTGTGGAGCTTGTGGTATGGTTTTAAGACCACAGTTAATTAACCAAGCTCAAAAAGCACAAGAATTAGTTTTTTGCGATAATTGTTCTAGAATATTGTTTAAAAAATAAAAAAGTTTTTATAGAGATCAAAATACTCCTATAAAGATGGGTATGCAATCGCTTTATACTATAGTTTAATTACTATAGATGTAAAGAGGAAAGTCCGAACTTTAACTATGTATATTAATTATGCATAGTAAACGGTAATAGGTAATCCCTATCGCTTGTAAGAGTAGAGGTGCGAACAGAGACGCTTTTTATAGAAATGTAAAAAGTATCCTTGTAATAGGATAAGTTTTGTAGTAATACAAAATGTGAAACGGCTAAATCCTTACCGGAAAGCAAGGCTGAATTTTGGCCGCTTGATCGTTAAAAGCGATTTTAACGACAGAGAAATGATTGCACTTTTAATTATTATTAAAAGACAGAATTCGGTGTACAATCCATCTTTAATTAGGCAATAGTTTTAAAGGTATGATTTTATGGAAATAGTTATTTGTATAGTTACAGGTTTTTTGGGCGGTTTTTTTGGTGGTATTTTTGGTGTGGGTGGAGCAAGTGTTTTAATCCCTCTCATGCTTATACTTTTAAAAATGAGTCAACATCAGGCTCAGGGGACGTCTCTTGCTGTAATAGCTTTAAGTTTTTTTTCTATGCTAGTATATTATAAAAAGGGGCATGTAAACCTTACAGTTGCTGCTTTAATAGGACTGGGATTTGTGATAGGCGGTTTTTTTGGTGCGAGCATTGCTGATATGTTGCCAGAAAATATTTTAAAGAAATGTTTTGCAGTAGTACTTTTATTTACTGCCGTAAAAGTATTTATATCCAAATAAGGTCTTAACAATAAATGTATCATATTTCTGTAATGCCTTTAGAAGTATCAAGTTATTTAGTTAATAAGTTAGATGGTTTATACGTTGATTGTACTTTCGGTGGTGGAGGACACACTTCTTATCTTCTTGATAAATTTCCTAACATAAAAATTATTGCTTTTGACTGGGATGAAGATGCTTCTAATCAATTTGTTGAAAATAAAAAAGACTTTGACAACAGAGTAACTTTTATAAGAGACAACTTCAAAAATATTAAACAAGCTCTATCAAACATAGATGTTTACAAAGTTGATGGTATTTTAGCTGATATAGGGGTTTCATCTAAGCAATTTGATGATTTGTCTAGAGGATTTTCTTTTAATGCTAATGTTTTAGACATGAGAATGGATATAAGAAACCCATTGACAGCCAAAGAAGTAATTAACACTTATTCTAGTAAAGATTTAGCAGATATTTTTTATAAATATGGGCAAGAATATAGGTCAAGGCAGATTGCAGATGCTATTTGCGTTAGAAGGCAAAGAGGTCTAATAAATACAGCTATAGAATTACGTGATATAGTATGTAGTGTTAAAAGGCAAGAAGGGAAAGTAAATCCTGCTACAAAAGTGTTTCAAGCTTTAAGGATATTTGTTAACGATGAACTTTCAAATTTAGATAATTTGTTGTTAAATATTCCAGAAGTTTTAAATCCCTATGGGCGCGCTGTGGTGATAAGTTTTCATTCTCTTGAAGATAGAATAGTTAAATTAAATTTTAAACAAAATGCAGATAATAAAATTTATAAAATACTTACTAAGAAAGTTGTTACAGCTAGTGACGAAGAGATAAAAAGAAATCCTAGAAGTAGAAGCGCAAAAATAAGAGTATGTGAGAAGACTGATGCATAAATCGTTTTTTTTCATTTTGCTTTTAATTATTAGTGTTTTTGTGTATTTGTGGCAACAAAACACTTCACTGAGATTTGCATATAAAATAAGCGCTTTACAAACAGAGTATAATAATATTATTGCTGAGAACGATAATTTAAGATTGAAAATAAATTCTATGCTAGCTCTTGAAAAAATGTATAAAATAGCTAAAGATAAAAATTTTATTACCGCAGATGAACAAAATATAGTATATATTGAATAAATTTGAATGTAAAATGAGAAGAAATATAAAAAAACATATTAACAGAAAGACTGTTTTAGTGCTTATGGTACTGGCAGTCTTTTTTCTTTTATTTACAAAGCTTGTATATATACAAATTTTTTTACATGATAAAATACGTTGCAATGTTGATAAGATGGTAAATCGTCAAATTGTTGAAATCTCAAAGCGAGGGGATATTTTAGATACAAAAGGTAATATACTTGCTACAAGTGTAAAAAAATATAATATTTTTTTAGATCCACAAGTTATAGAAGACTTTTCTAATGTAAAGGATAGTTTATTCACAAATGGAATACAAATTAAAGAGAAAGATTTAAATGATTTTGGAAATAGGGCTTATGTTCCTATTGTTTATAATGTAGATTCTAGTATAGCAGATAATATAAAGAGTACGAAATTAAAAGGTGTTGGCTTTGAAAGTAAATATGTTAGGAGTTACCCGGAAGGGAAAATGCTTTCTAATATTTTAGGTATAACTGGATGTGATGGTAACGGTTTAGAAGGAATAGAAAAGATATGTAACAATTGTCTTTTAGGAAGTCGTGTTACGTCAAATATGCATAGAGATGGAAGAGGCTATATAATACAGAATAAAGTTATTGACCAATCCAAAATTTGCGGACAAAATGTAATTTTAAGTATAGATAGAAATATACAATATATAGCAGAACAAGGGCTCAGAAAAAGTTTTGAAAAATATCAAGCAAAAAAAGCTATATGCATTGTACAAAATCCCAAAACAGGTAGTATTTTAGCTATGGTGTCTTTACCTGATTTTGATCATTTAGAAAAAATTAAAGACTTAAAAGTTTTAAGAAATGCTGCAATTAGTGATATATATGAACCTGGATCCACATTTAAAATAGTTACAGTTGCATCAGCTTTAGAGGAAGGAAAAGTTAAACTTTCAGATACTTTTTATTTAGAAAATGGAAAGCTTAAAATAGCAGATCACATAATAAAAGACGACCATAAAATAGATGGGATGGTATCTTTAAGTAGAGTTATGGAGATGTCTTCTAATATTGCTATGGTTAAAATTGCAAAAAAGTTGGGGAACAATGATTTTTATGAATATATAAGAAAGTTTGGTTTTTATTCTCTAACAGGTATTGATTTGCCTGGTGAAGCAAAAGGACTTTTGTTAGATATAAAAGAGTGGAATGCTTTAACGCTTCCAACAATTTCTTTTGGACAGGGTATAGGTGTGACTGCTTTACAGATGATAAATGCTTTCAGTGCTATTGCAAATGATGGTGTACTTTTAAAGCCTTATATAGTTCAAAAAATATGTAACTGTAATGATGATAGTCCTCAAAAAATTTTTAATCCTATGGAAATAAGAAGAGTAATTTCTAAAGAAACAGCGTATACGATAAAAAAAATATTAAAAAACGCTGTTGATTTAGGAACAGGAAAAAGTGCAAAAGTTAAAGGATATACTGTGGCTGGTAAAACTGGTACTGCTCAAAAGATAGATCCGTTAACAAAAACATATTCTAAAAAATTTTACACGGCTTCTTTTTGTGGGATGCTGCCAGCTATGGAGCCTGAATTTGTTATACTTGTGATAATTGATGAGCCGAAAGGTCAAAGTTATTATGCTTCTTCTGTAGCATCCCCGGTTTTTGCTTCTATTGCACAATCTATTGCACAGTACCTAGAAATTCCTAAGGATGATTTAGGTGATAAAAAGGTAAACAGAAAGTTTTAGGATCATGAAAACATTGTTTAATCGTACCAAAATGATACAATTATGACATAAAAATGATACAAATTGAGGGCATTGTTATATGTACAGTAGGCGTCAAGATTTAATTTTAAATTATGTAAAAAAACAAAAAACAGCTTCTAGAAATGACATTCAAGCATATATCTAAAAGTATACCAACTAAAAACTCAAAAGTTATTTAAATATTCTCATTCAAAACGGAAAAATTAAAAAAATAGGAAATACAAAAAATATAACTTATACGTATATTGTTTCACCAATTCTTGAACGAATAAACGTTGCAAAATATTTTAAAAAGACATAGATAAAAGCGTTTTAAAATCTAAATATTTTAATTTTGATATTTGGACGCATTTACACAATTTGCTTACAGATAAGGAGAAACTAGAGCTTGCTAAGCTTAACGATCAGTATATAAAAAACAAAAATACATTAACATCGACTTTATTGCAAAAAGAATTGGAACGGTTGATCATAGAATTTTCATGGAAATCATCTCAGATAGAAGCCAATACCTATTCTTTACTAGATGCTGAACGTTTACTTAAAGAAAATGTGCAAGCTAAAGGAAAAAAAACAGAAGAAACTAATACCTGACTTGACCTTTTGGGTTCCCCCAAACCACCTTTTTTATGAGTGATTTCCCCTTTTTTTCGTTAAAACGGTCAAGTCAGGTATTATGATTTTAAACCATAAAAAAGCGCTAGATTTTATTTATGCAGATCCTAGATATTTTAAACAATTATCCATTTCCAAAATAGAAGATGTCGACAGGTTAGTTGTCAATGAGCTTAATATTTATCTAGGATTAAGAAAAAATAGAGTTGGCATTACAGGGACAAATTATAGACCCATTGATAATATACATCAAATAAGACAATCTGTAGAACATCTTGTAGAAATAATCAATAAACCCAAAAACTCTCTTAAAAATTTCTAATTGCTATGTTAATGATTTCTTATATACAACCTTTTGAAGATGGTAACAAACGTTCGGCAAGAATATTAGGTAACGCTTTACTTTTAGCAAATGATTATTGTCCATTGTCATATAGTAGTGTTAATGAAACTGAATATAAAAAAGCTATTATTTTACTAACAAAACAATATAGCTTATTTTAAAAAATTATTTATAGAACAATTTAAACAAGCTATAAAAAAGTATTTCTAAGATCTATCTAATAAATGAAGATCTCTTACGGATTAATGCTTAATTAGTTTTGTATTGAATATACCTAATGCTGCAAAACATACCGTTAAGTGTGCCTCTATGCTATCTCTTGTCTGATGGAACACTGGTCTTGCCATCAAATCACTCTTTGTCATCCTAAAGCTCCTTGACATCTATTTTAACTCATTTAACTTCTTAAGAGCTTTACCACTATCAATTATTTTTCTTGCAAGTTTTATGCCCTCTTTAAAGTCAGTTGCTTTACCACCAACCATTAACGCACCTGAAGCATTCAGAAGTATTGCATCTTTATGCGGACCTTTTATAGATCCATCAAACACACCTATTATTGTTTGTGCATTTACTTGAGGAGATCCTGTTTTAATATCTTCTAATGTGCGACGTGTTAACTCAAACAGTTCCGGAGAAATTTCAAAACTTTTAATATTGCCATTTTTAAGTTGATTTATACGAGTTTTACCTAGAAGAGAAATTTCATCTAATCCGTCTAACCCATGTACAAACATTGCATTTGTATAACCTATCTTTTTTGCAACGTATGAAACATCGTCTAAAAGCTTTGGTTTATATACTCCTAAGTAAATGACGTGGAGCAAAAGCTGGATTTATCAATGGTCCAATAATTGTGTAGAAAATTGTTTTAATTCCAAGTTCTGCTTTAGGAGGTAAAACTTTACACATAACAGGATGAAAAAGAGGAGCATACAAAACGCTATACCGATTTCTTCAATCATCTTTTTTACGTTTTCAGGAGTTAAATTGATATTTACACCTAAAGCCTATAAAACGTCTGCGCTTCCTGACAAACTACTGATGAACGACTTCCATGCTTTGCAATAGGAATACCACTTGCTGTCGCCACAATTGCTGTTGCTGTTGAAATGTTAAACGTAGATAATCCTTCGCCTCTACCGCAAGTGTCTATAAGGTCGGCATTTTGCTTGGTTTTAATAGGCACACAATTGTCGCGCATTGCCCGTGCCATATACGATATTTCTTTTAATTTCGATTAAAAGGGCAACTTGGAACCCGGCTTTGTGAGGCAGATACTTTATTATCTGCAATTGCTTTAATTAAATTTGAAACTTCCTCTTGTGATAATTCTTGTTTAGTTGTTAGCTTTCCTAAAATTGTTTTATACACTTATATGCTCCTCTTTATTAGCTTTATCTCCCAAAAGTCCATACGATATACGTTTAATGCTTGGCGTTTTATATCTTCTTGCCCCATAAAATCTCGCATTCCATACCCATGATTGCTGCTCTAGTTGCTGTTGCTATCCCATGTTGCCCTGCTCCAGTTTCAGCAATAACTCTTTTCTTTCCCATTTTTTTAGCAAGCAAAACTTGCCCTAAACAATTATTGATTTTATGCGAACCTGTATGGTTTAAGTCCTCGCGTTTAAGGTAAACCTTTGCTCCACCTAAATCTTTTGTCATTTTTTCAGCATAATATAGAATAGATGGACGACCTGCATAATTTAACAACAATTCGTTTAATTCAGTTGTAAAGGCGCTGTTTTTATAATATTTATATGCTTTTTCAAGTTCTTGCACAGCCATCATAAGCGTTTCGAGTATATACTGTCCGCCATATTTACCAAATCGTCCTAACATAAATTTGTTAACCTCCTTACTTTATTTTCATCTAGTTTTCCATTTGTTCTTGCGCCGGATAAAACATCAATAGCCCAATGGTTATAGGTAATTGCAAGTTTTGCATTTTCAGTAGAAATTCCACCAGCCAGTATAAATGGTTTATTGATATTGCTTAACAAAGTCCAGTCAAACATTTTGCCTTGTCCACCTATGCCTCCATCAAAAAGTATAAAATCTGCAACTGTATCAAAATTTATATCCTTTTGCACCATATCAACAAATTTACTGACTTCTATAATTTCGTCTATCATATTGCCTCTAAATACAGCGATCGTTTTTATTTTAGGAGACAATTTGTTCAATAAGACTTTTACATAGCTAACCGACACATGCCATCGCGAATCAGCAAATACAAACCCTACAAACCTGGGAAACGTTTTATTTAATATTTCAATTTCTTTTATAGTTTTTATTCCACATACTTTAAGTTGCATAAATCCTCCTAAAAAATAAAAATGATGCAAAAGGCACATACTACCCTTGCGTCAAATAATAAAAAAACGCAAAGTGAGCGGATCACTTTGCGTTATGTATAATTGGTTTAATTTATATATCAATCATCCGAGGCAAAAACCGCCCAAGCACATGCCAAGTACGCCACCAACAACCTCGGTCATTAACTACATATGCGATTTTTACCATTGATAATTTCCCTGCAAATCTCCTTTTACAAATGTGTCACAAATATAATATAAAATTAAAATTTGTCAACACACAACGTGACTCAGACCCCATATTAACAGATAATTCTGGCGGTTTTTTTTTTGCTACTTGTTTGAGACCAAACAAAAAATTTTTAAGTATTATTTAGAAAATTTTAAATCTTTTTTTAATTGCAAACAAGGTTTCATGAATTAAATTTTGTAAAACAATTTCAATAAAAAAATTAAAAAGGTATAATGTAAACAATAACGCAAGCATTTATAATATCAATGGAATACTAGCAAGGAAGACGAATACGATAAGCCATGGATAGATAACATGAAAGTGTATCCAGAAGCAAGCAAGGCAAAGCTAAAATTATTGGAATAAAAAATGAACTTAAAAGAGTTTTTACCAGTTTTGGATGGAATGCTTTTTGGTAAAGAGGACGTAGATATTTTAGGTGTTTCTTACAATTCAAAAGAAGTTAAATCTGGTTTTGCTTTTTTTGCCTTGTCCGGGCAAAATACAAATGGAAGTAAATATATTAATGATGCTGTAAGTAATGGAGCAGCTGTAATTATTCGTACTGAAAAACAAGAAAATTGTCCTGTAACACAGATTATTGTTAAAGATATTTTAAAGTTTATGGCTGTTTTTTGTGCTAGATTCTATGATTATCCTGATAGAAAACTGAATGTTATAGGCATAACTGGCACAAATGGAAAAACTACTATTTCTTATATGATAGAAAGTATATTTAACTACTCTAACATAGATTGTGCAGTTATGGGGACTATTAACTACAGATACAAAGGAAATATTATAAAAGCGCCCAATACAACTCCTCAATCTTTAGATATTTATAAGTTTATGAGAAGTGTTGTAGATAGTGGTGTAAAGAATATAGCAATGGAAGTTTCTTCTCATGCGTTAAGTTTATATAGAGTTTATGGTATAGATTTCGATATAGCAATTTTTACAAATCTCACACAAGACCATCTGGATTTTCATAAAAACATGGATGAATATTTTAATGCGAAGTCTGTTTTATTTAAAAATTTATGGAAAAACGACGATAAAAATAAAAAGTATGCTATACTTAATTTTGATGATAAGTACGGGAAAAAACTTGCAAAGCTTGTAGCAAATGCGCAAGTCAAATTTTACTCTACGGTCAAAAACACAAATTCTGACTTTACAGCATTAAATATATCTATTGAAAATAATGGGACAAGTTTTGATTTAATTTTTGATGGACTAAAAGAAAAAGTAAATATTAAACATATTGGACTACATAATGTTTATAATGCTTTAGCTTCTTTTGGTGCGGCTATTTGTAGTGGCATTTCTTTTAAGGCAGTAATAGAAGCTATAAATAATTCTGCTCAAGCTCCTGGAAGACTTGAAAGAGTTGATATAGAAGGTTTAGAATTTGATGTTGTTGTAGACTATGCACATACTAGCGATGCATTAGAAAATGTTTTATCTGCAATAAAAAAATTAAAACCAAAACGAATTATTACTGTTTTTGGTTGTGGTGGCGATAGAGATAGAACTAAGAGGCCTATAATGGGCAAAATTGCAGTTGAAATGAGTGATTTTGTTTTTGTAACTTCAGATAATCCAAGAACGGAAAATCCAAATGAAATTGTGCTAGACATAGAAGTTGGAATAAAAAAATCTTATAAAGATAATTATAAAGTTGTCGTGGCTAGACAAGAAGCTATAAAAGAGGCAGTGTTTATGGCTGGTAAAGGTGATATTGTTTTACTTGCAGGAAAAGGCCATGAAGCTTACCAAATTGTTGGCACACAAAAAATACATTTTAGCGATGTAGAAATGGCAAAGAAATATATTGTTTTAAAAAAGCAAAAAGAGAATGTTCAATCAGAAAGTGTTCAAAAGGAGTTTTCTTTCTAATGGAACCTTGTTATCTTAGTGAATTATTACCTTGTTCAAGTAGCTTTCAAAACATTTTAGTAAGAGGCATATCTATAGATTCTAGGACTATACTTAAAGATGAAATTTATTTTGCAATAGAAGGTAATCGTTACGATGGACATGACTTTATAAAAGACGCTATCTCTAAAGGAGGATGTGCTGTAGTTTATTCAAAATACATGTGTTTTGATGATCAAAGTATTAGTCATTTAAATAAAGTTGCTATGTTAAAAACAAAAGATACTCTTGTTGCGCTTGGAGAAGCTTCTAGAAGTTATATTGAGAAATTTAAAAATGTTAAAAAAGTTGGTATAACAGGTTCTAATGGAAAAACAACTACAAAAGAAATGTTATCTTCAATTTTACAAAACAATGGGAAAACTCTTTCAAGTAAAGGAAATTTTAATAATAGAATAGGCCTTCCTTTATCTGCTTTTAATTTGGCTTCGGATATTGATTATTCTGTTTTTGAAATGGGAACATCTGTTTTTGGCGAAATAAACATACTGTCAAGTATTGTAAAACCAGATATTGGGGTTATTACAAACATAGGGGTTTCTCATATTGAAACGTTTGGATCTTTAGAAAGGGTTTTAAATGAAAAAATAGACTTATTTTATAATGTAAATAAAGATGGGACGATAGTTATTAACAATGACGATAAAAATTTAAAAAACTTATCACATAAAAAATTTAAAGCTAAGAAATTTGTTAGTTATTCTTTAGAGGATATAAATTCAGATGTTTATGCGAAAAACATAAAAATGTCAGAAAATGGAACTAACTTTACTCTCTCTCATAATAAAGATTCAATAAATGTCTTTATTCCGGTAAGGGGTATTTTTAATGTTTCAAATGCGTTAGCTGCAGCATCTTGTGCAATTGGTTTAGGTGTGCGGCTTTTAGATATCAAAGCAGGTTTAGAAAATTTTAATCCTCCTAAAATGAGAATGAGTGTTCAAACTACATCTAATGGATGCATCCTAATTAATGATGCTTATAATGCAAATCCGAGCTCTGTAAAAGCTTCTATTGAAACTACTTTAGATTTATATCCTAACAAACAAATTAATCTTGTTTTAGGAGATATGCTTGAGCTGGGAGTAGATTCAGATAAATTTCATTTTGAGATGGGTAAGTTTATTGCTGCTAAAAATATAAATTCTGTTAGTCTTTTAGGAGAAAAATCTGTAAATATAAAAAATGCTATAAATAATAAAAATGTTTTTTATGCCAAAAACAAGGAGGAACTTTTTTTGCATTTAAAAACTCTTTTAGTAAATAATGCTGTTTTTTTATTTAAAGCTTCAAGGGGTATAAAATTAGAAGAAGTTTACGAGAAATTTTATAATGAGTTTTTAGATAGACCTACTATTTATAAAGAGAGGCGAACTAATTAATGCTGTATCACATATTTTATAATTTGAGTAACATTTTCACCCCTTTTAATCTTTTTGGATATATTACGTTTAGAGCAGGCGGAGCCATTTTAACAAGTCTTTTAATATGTTTTATATTTGGTCCATATATCATAAAAAAGCTAAAAAATTTTAAAGCTAAGCAAATTGTTAGAGAATATGGACCTGCTCAACATTTAAGCAAAAATGGTACTCCTACCATGGGTGGACTTATTATAATAATATCTGTTGTAGTGGCAACTCTTTTGTGGGCAAGGCTTGATAATAGATTTATTATTTGGTTTTTGTGCGGGACAATATGGTTTGGACTTTTGGGTTTTTTAGATGATTATTTAAAATTAAAAAAACATAGCTCAGATGGCCTTTCTGCTAAAAGTAAACTTTTTGGCCAAACTGTTTTTGCCGCAGCTATTGCTGCATATTTAAATTTTTCTCCTTCAAATCCAGACTATGTGACACTTGTCAATATTCCTTTTTTTAAGAGTTTATTTGTGAACTTTTCTTTTTTTTATATAGTTTTTGTAATAATCACACTTGTTGGTAGTTCTAATGCAGTTAACTTAACAGATGGTCTAGATGGCCTTGCAATAGGCAATATAATAATTGTTGCGTTTACTCTTGCATTATTTTCTTATTTTGCAGGTCATATAAAAATAGCTGATTATTTAAAAATTATCCATGTTTCCGGAGCTGGAGAAATTGCGGTATTTTTAAGTGCTATTGTAGGTTCTGGACTTGGGTTTTTATGGTATAATTCTCACCCTGCAGAAATTTTTATGGGCGATACAGGCAGTTTGTTTTTAGGAGGAATTTTAGGTATGACTGCAGTGTTTATAAAACAAGAACTTATTTTAGTATTGCTTGGAGGTATTTTTGTTATAGAAGCTTGCTCTGTATTACTCCAAGTTTTTTATTATAAAAAAACAAAAAAAAGAATTTTTAAAATGGCACCTATACATCATCACTTTGAGATGCTTGGACTTTCTGAAACTAAAGTTACGATAAGGTTTTGGATTATAGGTATAATACTTGCAATACTTTCTTTTGCTTCTTTGAAATTGAGGTAGTTTGATGAAAAAAAATATTGGAATTTTAGGACTTGGTAAAAGTGGTATTTCTGTAGCAAATCTTGCTCTTAAGTTAGGCAACAACGTTTTTGCTAGTGAGACTGCAACAAAGACAAAGGAAATAAAAAAATTAAGTAAAAAAATTTTAGTAGAGCTTGGTGGGCATTCAGATAAAATTTTAAATTCAGATATAATTATTAAAAGTCCTGGTTTATCTCCAGATATTCCTATTTTGAAAAAAGCTAAAAATAAAAAAATAAAAATACTGAGCGAATTATCCTTTGCACTTTTAAACTCTAAATATAAAAAGATTATAGCTGTTACAGGCACAAATGGAAAAACTACGACTACTGATTTAATATCTAAGATAATAAAATCGAAACACAAAGATTCTATTGTTGTTGGAAATATAGGTCTCCCGTTGTCAGCTAAGGCCTTAACAACCACAAAAAATACTTATATAACCATGGAACTTTCGAGCTATCAGTTAGAAGATTCGCCTAATTTTAAGGCGAATATATCAGTACTGCTCAACATTAGTCCAGACCATCTCAGCCATCACAAAACAATGAAAGCTTACATAAGAGGGAAAGAAAATGTATTCGTTAATCAAAATAAAAATGATTTTTTAATAGTAAATTACGACGACAAAATATGTCGCAAGTTGTCTAAAAAAGCTAAATCAAACGTAATTTTTTTTAGTAAAAAACCTTTAAAAAATGGAATATTTTATGATGATGGGAAAATAGTTATACAAATTGGTAAAAAATATTTTCAAATAAAACCTAAGATTAATATTGTTGGGATGCACAATATAGAAAACATTTTAGCTTCAGTATCAGCAGCTTACTTTGCAGGGATACATTTGAAATCAATAGAAAAAGTTATTTCAAAGTATAAAGGCGTTCCGCACAGAATAGAATTTGTAAAAAATATAAATGGTGTTAGTTACTATAACGATTCCAAAGCTACAAATGTTGATTCTACAAGGGTTGCTTTAGAATCTTTTGATAAAAACATTAATCTGATTATGGGTGGTCAAGATAAAGGGTTTCCATATACTTCGTTAAAACAGCTTATAAAAAAGAAAGTAAAAGCAGTATTTCTTATAGGAGAAGCTTCAAATGAAATTAAGAAAGATTTACGTGGGGCTAGCACATTTTTTGATTCTAAAAGTTTAGAACAAGCTTTAAAACAAGCTTCTATGAATTCTAAGACCGGAGATATAGTTTTATTTTCTCCTGCTTGTGCATCTTTTGATAGTTTTAAAAACTTTGAAGAGAGAGGTAATATTTTTAAATGTCTTGTAAATAAGGGTTTTTAGATAGCCCTTTAAGTTAGATAAATAGGTTTTTTATGTTTAAAATTGATTTTGCAAAGTACGATTATATTTTAATGATAATAATTTGTATATGTATTATTTTTGGTTCTTTTATGGTATTTTCTTCTAGTGTTGTGATGGCTGATATAAGGTGGGCAAGCCCTTATAAATTTTTTATTAAACAAGTATTGTGGGTTTGCTTGGGTTTTGTTGCTATGTTTATTACGAGTTTTCTAATAGATTATAAGTTTTATCAAAAGTATTCTAAAATAATATATTTTCTTACATTAGTGTTTGTAGTAATAGTCTTATTTGTTGGAGTATCTAGACTTGGAGCCAAAAGATGGTTGTCTATATCCTTTTTTACTGTACAACCTTCAGAGATTGCTAAAGTTTCTATGATTATAATAATAGCTGATTTTATATCAAGAAAAAAAGATTTAATGGATAAGTGGATAGCTCTTTTAGCGCCTAGTGTTATTATTTTATTAATGCTTGTTCCAATAGCTTTAGAGCCGGATTTAGGTACACCTATCTTAATAGCTGGTGTTTGTTTTACAATGCTTTTTTGTGCTGGTATTAAAATAAAAGCTATACTTTTAGGTCTTGTAAGTATAATGATTTTAATGGCAGAAGAGATTGTAAGAAAACCTTATAGGTTAGTGAGATTTAAAGACTATGTTGCTTCTTTTATAAATATAGACGCATCTTCGTATCAAGTAAAACAATCTTTGAATGCGTTAGGTTCTGGCGGATTTTTTGGGAAAGGTATTGGGAAAAGTCAATTGAAACTTATGTATTTGCCAGAAGTGCATACTGATTTCATTTTCCCTGTTATTGGTGAAGAATTAGGCTTTGTTGGGTCAAGTTTTGTTATTATTTTTTTTATGTATATATTTTTTAAAGGCTTAAAAATGAGTAAATATATGCCGGACACTTTTACTAAATATTTGTGTTTGGGCATAACTTGTTTAATAGTATTTCAAGCAATTATAAATTTATCTGTTACTACAGGAGTTTTCCCTGCAAAAGGAGTGCCTCTCCCTTTTATTTCTTTTGGAGGCACGTCTTTAGTTAGTAATATGGCAGCTGCAGGTATATTAATTAATTTATCGCAATATTCTAAAAGAATTCTATGAAATATAAAAATATAATTATCGCTTCAAGTGGTACAGGTGGACATATTTATCCTGGTATTGCTTTAGCAAAAGAATTTGCAAAGAATGGTTATAATCCAATTTTTTTTATAACCAATAATGAAATTTCTATTGAGATTTTAAGAAATAATGGTTTTAAATATATTTTGTTTAATCTTTCTGGAATGCCTAGAAAGATTTCTTTTTCGTTTTGGGTATTTTTAAGCAGGTTATTTTTGTCGTTTTTAAAAGCTTTAAAAAATATTGCGATATTAAAGCCAGTTTTTGTTATTGGTACTGGTGGTTATATATCTGTGCCTGCTCTTGTTGCAGCAAAAATTTTGAAAAATAAAACTTTTATACATGAACAAAACACTATCCCAGGCAAAGCAAACATAGTTTTAAATAAAATAGTTGACAAAACTTTTATAAGTTTTGAATATTCAAGAAAATACTTTAAAAATGCTAATATTGTTTTTTCTGGGTATCCTGTAAGAGAAGAGATCTTGCATGCGTCTAAAACAAAAGCTTTGGAAAATTTAGATATAGAGAATGATATTTTTACAATTTTAGTTTTTGGTGGTAGTTTGGGTGCAGTAAAACTTAATGAGGTTGCTTGTAAAAGTCTATTAGATTTGTCCAAAAGCAAACAAGTACAAGCAATACATATCACAGGCTACAAAAGTTATTCTAACATCTTAAAACTAGTAGAATTAAATAAAAATTATCAAGTTTTTAAATATATGCATAATATATCTGATGCTTATGCTGTAAGCGATGTTGCTATATGTCGTTGTGGAGCAGGAACAGTTTTTGAAATAAAAGCTTTAAACAAGCCTGCAGTGTTTGTACCATATCCTTATGCAACTGACAATCATCAGTATTGGAATGCAAAAGAAGTAGAAGAAGATAATAAATTTATACTTATAGAAGAGAAAGATTTAACTGAAAAAAAGTTAAAAGAAACTATAGAAATTTTACTTTCAAATCCAAAAAAAAGTGGTGATATTTGTTTTTCTAAATTGCCTCAAACTTTAATATTTAAGGAAATAATACAATGTATAAAATCTTAGTATCTAATGATGATGGTATAAATGGTCCAGGTCTTAAACCTCTTATAAGGGAATTATCTAAAATTGCAAAAGTCTATGTAACCAAAACATCAGTAGTTCCACCACCCAGACCTCCCGTCACACCAGCAATGCCTTTTTAATTTTATGCGATGATAGATAAAAATGCCTTGATTATTTTACATCTATAAAAATAAAAGAGGCACTTTCGTGTCTCTTCCTTACATTCATAGCTATTTTCTAAAACTGCTTAAGTCTACATACAACAACTTCTTTCAATTCGTCTCTTTTTACTCAAACTTACAGCCTATTTCTTTATTTCCTCCAAACGCTATTGCTAACAACCTTACTTCACTACTTGCATACTTCTCATAATATTTCCTCTCCTTTATCTGTTCCATCCCTTCTTTTAGCAGCTGCTCCACTTTTCTTCCTTTCCCATGCTTTATTTCCACTACTATTACTTCTTTCCCCTTTTTTAATACTACATCTATCCTTCCTTTATTTGTATTTACTTCCCCCTCTACTTCATACTCTACTGCTATCATTAACATCATAAACATCGAGTGATAATATGCTTCTAAGCTTATATGTAAATTATTCGGAATATTCGCAAACACTTTCCTTAAACTTTCTTCTAGTCCTTTGTCATCCTTATTTCTTACTTGCTCTAATAGTTTGCTTACTACACTATTTATTTCATTTGACTGTCTATTACTGTAATTCTCTATTACATTTGTTAAAAATGCTGTCCTTACTTCCATATTTGGAAAGTCTATTGTATACTGCGGTCTATTATTTTCTAGCTCTTTCTTTTTTATTGTCAAATATCCTGTCTGAAACAATAATGCTATATTCTCTATGCTAGTATCGCCTCTGCCCCTTAAAGAGTTCGAATCTACTACTTTTGGCCCTATAAATAATTCTAAATCATCGCGCTGTCTTATTTGCTCTATTAAAAATGTCGGTGTTCCCGTCGCAAACCAATAACTCTCAAATTCTTTCTTTCTAAAAAACGCTAATGTCGAAAATGGATTATACACAAGCGTCTTTCCATCCCACGAATACCCGTTGTACCATCTCTTTATTTCTGACAACAGTTTCTTAACTGTCATTTTATTTGCTTTAGTAGCATTTTGTATATACTCCTTAAAATTACTTTCTAATTCTTTTTGCGTATATCCACATATTCCTGTGCTTTCTTCCTCCATAGTTATATCTATCAAATTATTTAACCCGGAAAATATAGACAGACCTGAAAACCTTGATACCCCTGTTAAAAATACAAACCTCAAATGCTCATCACTTGCCTTTATCACTTGATAAAAGTCATGTAATGTCCTTTTTACTTCGGGATATACTTCATTCTTACTAAGATTGTCTATCAATGGTTTGTCGTATTCATCTACCAAGATTACTACTCTGTCTCCCGCTTTCTCGTGTAATTTCTCTATTAACTGCGCAAATCTGCTTGGTAAAGCGCTGTTAGTTAATTCAACTTCATATTTTGATGCTAGTGAATTTACATAATCTAATAATGAATTTTCTAGCATGCTAGACGTCTTGTACCCTATCTCCGTAAAGTCTAAATGTATTACTGGATTTGTTTTTATCCAGTCCCATTTGTCATATATATATAATCCTTCAAATATCTTTTTATTGCCTTTGAATAACTCTTTGAATGTACTTATCAGCAATGATTTTCCAAAGCGGCGGGGGCGCGATAAAAAATATACACTACCACTATTTATCAAATTATATATATGTTCTGTCTTATCTACATATATCTTGTTGTCTTCTATCAACTTTGAAAACGATTGTGTGCTTAATGGTAACTTTTTCATTATTTTTCCTTATTTAAGAATTTATTATTTACACTTACTTGTCAATACGTCAATCTTGTTACTTTTTTTCTTAGAATAATCAATTGACGTCCTACATTGCTACTTTTCTTTTATCTGTAATATTTATATTTATACCTTTATCTCTTTTTATCTTTTCTCAAACAGCTTTTTATGCCCAACGGTTAAGATTCAATCCTTCTTTTTTGCCAAATTTTTTATTTGTTTTATATTATTTTGGAACACATAATATGTTTTTATTATATTAATTAGCTTTCTAAATAATATAATATATTCTCTTGTAATTATCAATACAATCTGCAAGCTCAGCTTGCTAATGCAAGAGTCGCTGTTGTTTACGAAAGCAAAGCAAAAAAAGAAGTTATATCTTGCCGTTAAGTCTTTTAAAAAATAGGGAAAGAAGTTGCAACATACAGGGTCGTTGTTTGTCTTTTCGATTCTTTTTATCTTTGTGGACAAGTCGGCAAAGCAGTAAATAACAGAAATAAGTTTATGGGAGTAGAATTAGTAAAATTAAGCAATGAAAAAATACAGGAGAATAAGCAGCGGAGCGCAATGAAATAGAAATAGTAGTGCGATTATCCGCTATGTCTTGCCTAAAGAAACTAATTTTGATACCATAACAGATGACGAACTTGCAAAAGTGGAAATTTTACATCTTACAAAGTTAGATTATGAAGATTACAAGTTAAATGACGATGAATGTGCTTGTGCAGGTTATGAAGGATATTGTGCCACATTAGTTTCGCCACCACGACCCCAACCTTCCCTTCCACCACCAAGTCCACGGCCATTTTAATTTGTAGATATTATGATAAATGCCTCATGGTGCTTTCTGTACTATGAGGCATTTATTCAGGAGATTGTATATGCAAAAAATTAAGATTTCTCAGTATAATTTTGTTGTTAATTTAGATAGAGATAATTTATTGCTTTATAATAGTAAAAATAATAATTTAGTTAAATTAAAACTTTGATTATGTAATAAAAGTCAATAGTAACAGTATTGCTAATTTAGGAATTGATAATGATTTTAAAAAACTTTGTGAATTAGGTTTTTTTGTAAATTGTAATAGAGATGAAAAAAATGAAGTTATAATTAATTTTGAGAAAAAAAGATATTATTATAATAGCCTAAATTTGACTATAGCGGTTACAAATGAATGTAACTTGAATTGTATATTTTGTTATGTAAATAAAAAGAAAATATATAAGTTTTCATTTGAAACTCATAAGAATATTATTGGTTTTATAAAGTATTATTATGAAAAATATAAAATTAAAAAATTATTTATAACATGGACGGGAGGAGAACCACTAGTTGAATTCGATAATATTGTAAAGTTGTCTGAAGAAATTATTAACTTTTGTTGTATAAATGATATTAGATTTGAGTTTAACATTATAACAAATGCTGTTTTATTAAATGAAACTGTTATAAAAAAATTAAAAGAAATAAATATTACTAATATACAAATTTCTATAGAGCCAACAGAAATTTTAGATTTACTGAGTAGACCTATTAAAAATACAAATAAATCAAATTTTAATAATACTTATGAGAACATAAAAAATGTAGCTGGATTAATACCAATTGTTTTAAGAATTGCCTTGTCAAAAAGAAATTTCACTCAAATTGTCAACTTTGCTATAAGATTAAAAAACGACAATTTATTATCCAATAATGTAAACTTCGCTTTAGGACCTTTACATATCCCTTACCTAAATTCAAATTTAGATTTTAGTATTCTAAGCGATGTCTTAGATTCTAGAGATTATTCTAGAATATATTTTAGTATTTATGAGGAATTACTTAATAAAAACATCATTAAATTTACTCCTTATCCATCATTATATAATGAATGCGGAGCATATAAAAGCAATGTGTTTAGTGTGGATGCTAAAGGAGATATTTTTAAATGTTTTGAAAATGTATTTGAAATATCAGAATCTATAGGAAATATTAGAGATAAAAATATAAGCTTAATTTATAAACATACCAACTGGATAAAGAAAGATTTTGATTTTGAGAAATTAGAATGTTATCATTGTAAACTATTGCCAGTATGCAAAGGTGGATGTAATATGGTAAGGAGATTTAAAAATGAGAGTAATATAGGAAATTTTTTAGAATTGGGTTGTAATGAATGGAAGTATGAGAAAGGATTGAAGCTATACTATAAGAGTATAAAAGAAAATGACTAAAATTAATATTATACTTAGTCTTTTTAAAAATTACAAAATAGAAGTTTTGCAGTATTTTTGTATTGACATTTTGCTGAAATTTATAAATATAGTAACTGCTTTTTTTATGATGATTTTTGTAGACACAATTAATATTAGCACTAGTTTTATTTTGGCTTTTGTGATTTTATATATTTCTGTATTAATTTTTAGTTCAATTTCTACGTTATTTAAAACGCTTACTTTATATTTATTAGAAAACAAAGTTTTGTTTGATTTTAGAAAAATAATTTTAACAAAATTCTTAAACTCTAAATATGACAGTAGAAGTGCTTTCAATAAAGATCCATATTTATCTCAGAGAATTTTAAGTGACACAGGACTTGTGAATAGTTTGTTTATAGAACCGATAGCAAAAAGTCTAAGTTCAATAATTTTTTTAAGTATCCTACTGCCAATTTTTTTACAATTTAATTTTTTAATTATTTTATTAGTTATTTTAAGTGCTGTTTTCCCTTACCTATTTTCTTCTTTTTTTAATAGAAAAAATCGGTATTTTACATATAAATATCAAGAAGCATATGCTTTATATTCTTCAAAATTATCGGACACGATAGATTCTACTAAAGAAATCAAACTTTTTAATATATATCAAAAAGAAATAGATAAATTTGATTCTGCTACTGAGAATCTTATTTCAATGAATACAAATGCCCTTTTTTGGGGATATACATCTGGACAATTTAGTGTAGCTTTACAATATGTTATTATTGGAATTTTGCTTGGATTTTTAGGGTATCAAGTTCAGGAAAAAGTTATTAGTTTAGGTCAAGCAATCTTTATTTGTGGTATATCTAATAATCTCTTTTATGTTATTAGTGATTTTTGGCAATTTTATTTTTTAACCAAAAACTCTAAAGTACCTTGGAAAAGAATTAAAAAAATATTGCTTGTAGAGCATGAAAATGAGACTTTTAGAAATAATGGATTTAACTACAAAATTAAAAAGATTGAAAATATAATCTTTAAACATGTTGTAGTAGAAAAAAAAAGATAAGGTTATATTGAGAAATTTAAATTTTAAAGTTAATTTGAATGATAAAGTTGCTTTAATTGGGCGCACTGGAGCTGGTAAAACTACAGTTCTAAATCTAATGCTATTTTTTGACAGGATATCATCTGGGGAGATTTTAATAAATGATATAGATTTATATGATATAAATATTAAGAACCTTAGATCTAAAATATCATATTTTACACAAGATTCTTTTTTATTTAATAGAACTATAAAAGAAAATATTTTATTATATTTAGATTATAATAATCCGATAATATGTCAAAAATATTTAGAAGTTTTAAAAATATGTGAACTTGACAATTTGGATGATAGCAAAGTTGTAGGCAATAGAGGAGTTTTTGTGTCAGGGGGAGAAAAACAAAGGATAGCTTTAGTAAGATGTTTAATGAAAGATTTTGATGTTTTAGTGTTAGATGAATTTGGAAATTCTATTAACGAAAATATGGGAATAGAAATTTATAAGAACTTAATTGATTTTTATAAAGACAAGATTATTATTGCAGTTTCTCACAGAGCAAATATTGCTAATTTATTTCAAAAAAAGATTCAATTATAAAATTTTTGGAGAGCAAGTGATCCAAAAGAAGCTATTTTTTCTAAATAATTTTGTTATAGCAGTATCTATAGTTTTTATGATTATTTTTTTTATTCCAATATTTAGAGTTGATTTACCATTAGATTATAAAATTAATGATAGTAAGTTGATAATAAATATAGAAAGATTAGATATAGAAAAAGATTTATTTGTAAACTTTAAAAATAATGAAATGATTATAATAAGTCGGGATAATGGTAATTTAAAAATTGATAAATCTGATATTTGTAATAATCAAATTATTTTAGATATACAGCAATTGAACATAGAAAATGAGTTGAAAGTTTATTATAAATTTAAAAAAAGTGTTATGGGTTATATTATAAAAAGTAGAAGAAAAATATGAAATTAGCAAAAAGGGTATCTCTAAACCTCCTAATAAGAATATGCGTTAAGGTTTTTAGAGACGCCCAAATAATAATGGATTTGTAAAAATGGAAAAATTTAAGTTAGTTTCTAAATTTAAGCCGTCTGGGGATCAGCCACAGGCAATAGAGAAACTGTACAATAATTATTTAAACGATAAAAAATCTCAAGTATTGCTTGGTGTTACAGGATCTGGAAAAACTTTTGTTATGGCAAATCTCATTGAGAAGCTTCAAAAGCCGACGTTAATAATATCTCCAAATAAAATTTTAGCAGCTCAAACTTACGCTGAGTTTAGATCCTTTTTCCCTAATAATGCTGTAGAGTATTTTATATCTTATTATGATTATTATCAACCAGAAGCTTATATACCATCAAGCGATACATATATAGAAAAAGACGCTTCAATAAATGATCATATAGATAGACTGCGCCTTAAAGCTACTACCTCACTTCTTGAAAGAAAAGATGTCATAGTAGTAGCTTCTGTTTCTTGTATATATAATTTAGGTTCTCCTAAAGATTATCAGAATATGTGTATTGAAATAGTTGTTGGTAAAGATAAACCAATGGACGCGCTTTTAAATGAACTTATATCTTCTCACTATGAAAGAAACAATGTAGAGTTTATTAGAGGAAAATTTAGAGTAAAAGGTGACACAATAGAAATTTTTCCTGCATATCTTGAGACAGCATTAAGAGTTGAATTTTTTGGAGATACTATAGAAAGTATAAAAGATTTTAATCCAGTTACAGGAGAAATTATTTCTAAAAAAGAAAAAGCATATATTTATCCTGCCAAGCTTTTTGTAGTTAGTAAAGAGAAAATTGATAAAGCTATAAAAACTATAGAAATTGAATTAGAAGAACGCCTTAAAGTATTAAGATCTAAAAATAAACTTTTAGAAGCTCAACGTTTAAAACAAAGAACTAAATATGATATGGAAATGTTAAGAGAAACTGGTTTTTGTAATGGTGTTGAAAATTATTCAAGACATCTTGCTGGAAATCTGCCTGGGGTTAGACCAACTACTTTAATAGACTATTTTTTACAAGAAAGTGACGACTTTTTAATGATAGCTGACGAATCTCATATTTTGATACCTCAAATAAGAGGGATGTATGAAGGGGATAGAAGTAGAAAGCAAACTCTTGTTGATTTTGGTTTCAGGTTGCCTTCGGCATTAGATAACAGACCTATGAAGTTTGAAGAATTTGAGAGTTTAATAAGAAAATTTATGATGGTTTCTGCTACTCCGGGTGCCTATGAGTTAGGAAGAAGTAAGAATAATATAGTAGATTTAATTATTAGACCTACAGGCTTGATAGATCCAGAAGTTATTATACGTCCTATAAATGGACAAATACACGATTTAATGGATGAAATTAAAAAAACTGTTACTAAAAAACAAAGAGTGTTGGTAACTACTCTAACAAAAAAAATGTCGGAAGATTTGACTGCTTATCTTAAAGAAAAAAATTTTAGAGTAGAGTATTTACACTCAGAAATAGATGCTTTGACAAGAATAGAATTACTTAAAAATTTACGTCTTGGAAAATTTGATGTTTTAGTAGGAATAAATCTTTTAAGAGAAGGTTTAGATTTGCCAGAAGTTTCGTTAGTTGTAGTTTTAGATGCAGATAAAGAAGGTTTTTTGCGCTCAGAGTCAACTTTAATACAGATTTGTGGAAGAGCAGCAAGAAATATTGATGGACGCGTAATCTTTTATGCCGATACTATGACAGGTTCAATGCAAAAAGCGTTAACTGAAATGGCAAGGCGTAGAGCAAAACAATTAGAGTATAATAAACAAAATAATATTAAACCAACAACAATAATTAAAGCTGTTAATGAACTTGAAGAGTTTAAAAACTTGTCAAAAAAAGAATCTCTTACACATATGTTGTCTGAAGAAAAGTTTGATTATAAAGTTACTAAAAAAAATATAGATTCAATAATTAAAGATTTAGAAGTACAAATGAAAGCAGCAGCAGAAAGTTTAGATTTTGAGTCTGCTGCTATTTTAAGAGATAGGATGTTAGAGCTTAAGGATATGAAATCTAGTAAACAAAAATAGCGCTAGCCAATAAAAATCTAGCGCTATTTTAAAATTTAGTTAATATTAAGATTTCTTTGAAAATGCTCTTTTTATGAATTCATAAAAAGAGGCAACATGTATCGACTGCTTCAGCTGCCTGTGTTATAACTTGTTGACCTTGTTCTAGGATTTGTTGTCCAGTTTGGAAAGCATTTGTCACATCTTGGACGTCTAGGCTACGGTTAAGTTCACTATTTACTCTTGCCGGGTTTACGATTGTGATATCTCCACCTGCAAGTAGAAGATCCCCATTTTCATTTATTGTGCCATCTTGTCCTGGGCCGCCCGCAAAAGAGATAGAACACGCAAAAGCTACGGAGGAAAGTACAGATACAAATTTAATCATTTTGAGCATCCTTGTTAAAATTAAGCTCAAAAATCTCAAAAGCGGCACCTGTGCTAGTATCATAATCTAAAAATAAAAAAATGCCAAGTAAATTTATTGCGAAATTTACTTTAAGGGTTTTAGACAGACCCTATACATTTTTAGTTGATGTTATAACGATAACATTTGACATGTTTTTATATTTATGTTAAAATCAAAAAATGAAATGTGGTGAGTTGATATTAATTATTGTACTTAGTATCATAGCTATATCTGTAGTTATTGGCGTAGTTTATTTTATCTTGGCGTTAGCTCAGATTAAAAAAACTGCTATAGAGATTGAAATGGCTGCTAAGAAGATTAATATTGAACTTGATCTTGTAAATAAAGTTTCTTGTAAGGTTGCTTCAATAAGTGAAAAGATGTCATCTCCAGTTGCTTCAATAATTTCTCTTCTTTTTTACGCTGTTTCTAGTATTAATAAAAAGAAAAAATAGGTATAAGGAGAAATGATGAGTGATAATAAAGGTACGTTCTTAGCTTTTATTTTAGGTGGAATAATTGGCGTAGCAGTCGGGGTTTTATATGCTCCTAAATCTGGTAAAGAAACTAGAAAAAGTATTAGAAGGTTAAGTGAAGATATTGTTGATAATGTAAATGATTTGGGTGAAGATATTGCTAAAGCTGGGAAAAGAATTTATGAAGAAGGTCGTGAGAAAGTTTTATCAGGTAGAGATAAAGTAAGTGAAGCATTTGATGTTGGCAAAAAGGCTTTTGAAAAATATACTAAAAGTTAAATAGACTTTATGCTGAGGTAGCTCAGTCGGTAGAGCACAGGTCTGAAAAACCTGGTGTCGACAGTTCGATTCTGTCCCTCAGCATGTTTTTTTATTTTTTAATTTATTTGCCTTTATGCCGATGTAGCTCAGCTGGTAGAGCAATTGCTTCGTAAGCAATGGGTCGGAGGTTCAAATCCTCTCATCGGCTGTTTATATAAAAATTCTTCGTCATTTTTGACGAGGTTTTTTTTATTTGGCTTTTAAATCCTTAAAATTTTTCAAAAAGGTATTTTCAGCTAGTTTTATTTATTAGGTTTACCAAAATAATAGTAGAAGTAAATTTTTATTTAATTGACAAAACTATGTGTATGTTGTAGTATTGTTTGTAATACTACATATAGTGTATTTTAAAGCAAATATGGTTTTTAGAAAAACCCAAGAGTAAGGAAAAAACATGAAATGTCCTTTTTGTGGTAGTACTAATGATCAAGTACTAGATTCTCGTCCTGTTGAGCATACATCAGCTGTTAGAAGGCGTAGAGAATGTTCCAACTGCAAAAAAAGATATACCACTTTTGAACGTCCAGAAGAAATAGTACTTATGGTTGTTAAATCAAACAGCTCTAGAGAGCCTTTTGATAGAAAGAAGATTTGGGTTGGCATAGATAGAGCTTGCAAAAAATGTCAAATTTCTGCTGAAACTATAGATAGACTTGTAAGTGAAATAGAGAATGAAATACTTAGTGAATATATAATGGAAATTTCATCTACAATTATAGGTGAAAAAATTTTAGAAAAACTTTGGGATATTGACTTAGTGGCGTATGTAAGGTTTGCCTCTGTTTATAGAAAATTTAGTGATATAGATACTTTTATGGAGGAACTAAAAAAATTAAAAAAAGAACATATAAAAAGACAGAAAGTATAAAAGCTTGGGTTATTTAAGGAGTTTTTTATGGCAACTGCAAAATTAGATGATTTATTAAAAAACAAAGTAAAACTAGAAAAAAATGCTTTAACAGTTTTACAAAAGCGTTATTTAAAAAAAGATGAAAATGAAAATATAATTGAAAACCCTGAAGATTTATTTTTCAGGGTTGCATGTAATATTGCAAAGGCAGATATTAATTATGATAAAAATGCAGATATCAATGCAGTTGTAAAAGAGTTTTATCTTGCAATGTCAAATTTGGATTTTTTGCCAAATTCTCCAACGCTGATGAATGCTGGAAGGCATTTACAACAATTATCTGCATGTTTTGTTTTGCCAATAGAAGATTCCATGGATTCTATTTTTGAAACTTTAAAGAACACTGCGCTTATACATAAGTCTGGAGGAGGGACAGGTTTTTCTTTTTCTAAGCTGCGTCCTAATAAAGATGTTGTAAAAACTACTTGTGGAGTTTCTTCTGGGCCTGTGTCTTTTATGCATGTTTTTAACTCCGCTACAGAAGCCATAAAACAAGGTGGTACTAGACGAGGGGCTAATATGGGTATGCTTCGCATAGACCATCCTGATATTTTAGAATTTATATCTTCTAAAGATAAAAATGATAGTTTAAATAACTTTAATATATCTGTCGCTATAACAAAAGAATTTATGGGTGCTTTAGAGGTCAATAAAGATTATAATCTCTATAACCCAAGGAATGGTGAAGTTTCTGGAGTTTTAAATGCAAGAGCTATTTTTGATAGGATTGTTGAACAATCTTGGAAAAATGGTGAACCTGGCGTAGTTTTTATTGATAGTATAAATGACAAAAATCCCACTCCAGAAGTAGGTAAAATAGAGTCCACCAATCCTTGTGGGGAACAACCTTTACTTCCTTATGAATCATGTAATCTAGGATCTATTAACTTGGGTCATTTTGTAAAAAATAAAGATGTGGATTGGAAAAGATTGGAAAAAGTTATTAAGGCTGCCGTGCACTTCTTAGATAATGTTATAGACATGAATAATTATCCTATAGAGAAAATAGCTGAAGTTACTCGTTCTAATAGAAAGATAGGACTTGGGGTAATGGGTTGGGCAGATATGCTTTTAAGTTTAGGTATTGCTTATGGGAGCCAAGAATCTTTAAATCTTGCAGAGAAACTTATGGGTTTTATTCAAAACAAATCTCATTATTTTTCACAAGAACTTGCAATAAAAAGAGGAGCATTTGCAAATTTTGATAATAGTATTTATAGTGAGGGGAAATTAATAAGAAATGCTACAACTACTACAATTGCTCCGACAGGAACAATTGGTATTATAGCGTCTGCTTCAGGTGGAATAGAACCTATTTTTGCTATTGTTTACAAAAGAGCGCAATGTTTAGACAATGAAGAAATGTATGAAGTTAATCCATATTTTGAAAAGTTAGCAAAAGAAAAGGGCTTTTACTCTGAGGAGCTTATGGATAAAATTGCCCAAAAAGGCAGTATTCAAGATTTTAATGAAATTCCTGAAGATATAAGAAAAATATTTGTTACATCGCATGATATTTCTCCTGAGAGTCATATAAAAATGCAAGCGGTTTTTCAAAAATTTACTGATAATGCTGTTTCAAAAACCGTAAATTTTCCAAATAATGCTACAAAAGAAGATGTAAAAAAAGTTTATATTCTTTCTTATAAAATGGGTTGTAAGGGTGTTACTGTTTATCGTGATGGGAGCAGAGAAACACAGGTTTTAAACATTGCAAATAAAAAAGAAGGAGAGCTCTCTGCAAAAGGGACAAACCCACCTAGAATTCGTCCTAATAGGACAGTGGGTTTTACGTTTCTTATGCATACTGGTTGTGGAAAAATGTATGTTACGGTCAATGAAGATGATAATGGCATATGCGAAGTGTTTACTCAACTTGGGAAGTCTGGAGGTTGTACATCTTCTCAGGCTGAGGCTATAAGTCGTTTAATTTCTTTAGCATTGCGTTCTGGAATTGATCAACAAGCAATTATAAAACAAATAAAAGGAATAAGATGTCCTTCTCCTACACTTGCAGAAGGAGGAGCTATTTTGTCTTGTGCTGATGCAGTTGCAAAAGCTTTAGAAGCTTATAACAAAGAAAAAATGTCACCAGATTTATTTATGCAAAAAGCCTTACATAATTCTGATACAAATAAAGAAAGACAATATTCTTTTGATGCTGATGCAAATGTGTCTGGAGCTTGTCCACAGTGCCCTGAATGCGGAGAGATGTTAACTTTTGCTGAAGGGTGTGTGGTTTGCAGAGAATGCGGTTATTCTAAATGTTTTTAAAGAGGATATAATGTAATGGTAAAAAACGATATATGGATAAATAAGATGGCCTTAGAGCAAGGCTTAATAGAACCATTTGAGCCAAATCAAGTTAGGAAAGGAAATATTTCTTTTGGTACTTCTTCGTATGGATATGATATGCGTGTTTCAAATGAATTTATGATTATGGACGTTAATGCTAAAGTCCTTGATCCTAAGAATTCTGTAAATGTATTTAAATTGGTTACAGTTGCAGATTTTATAGAAATACCTCCAAATTCTGTTATTTTAGGAAAAACAATAGAATATTTTAGAATACCAAGAGATATTGTTACAATAGCATTCGGAAAGTCAACATATGCTAGATGTGGTATTTTTGTAAATGTTACTCCTTTTGAGCCTCAGTGGGAGGGATATGTTACGCTTTCTATAGCAAATACAACGTCTTTGCCTGTTAAAGTTTATGCAAATGAAGGAATTGCGCAAGTGTTATTTTTACAAGCAAGCGAAGTTTGTAAAACTTCTTATGCAGATAGAAAAGGCAAGTATCAGACCCAAAAAACTATAACTCAAGCAAAAATTTGATACAATGTTAACGCATAATAGATTGGTAATTTTAAAGGACTACAATGATTTTAATACTAGATTTTGGTTCGCAATACACACAATTGATTGCAAGACGTATAAGAGAAGAGAAGGTTTATTGCCAGATATATCCAGGAAATAAATCTTTAAATTCTTTTTCAAATTTGGAAGGTGTAAAGGGTGTAATCTTTTCAGGTGGGTATGGTAGCGTTTATGCTAAAAATGCTCCTTGGCCTGATCCAAAGGTTTGGAAGTTAGGTGTGCCTATTTTGGGTATTTGTTATGGTATGCAGCTTATTGCGCAGCATTTGGGCGGGAAAGTTTTGCCGTCAAAGCATAGAGAGTTTGGACTTGCAAATGTTGATGTAGAATGCGATTGCTATTTGTTTGATGGTTTAAATTCAAAAGAGACTTTATGGATGAGTCATGGTGATAAGCTATCAAAAATGCCAAAAGGTTTTAAGATTACTGCAAAGTCAGATAATTCTCCATATGCAGCTATTGAAGATGTTTCAAATAATATATATGGGGTGCAATTTCACCCAGAAGTAAAACACTCTGTAAATGGGAAAAAGATTATTCAAAATTTTGTATTTAAAATTTGTGGTTCAAAAAGAGATTGGACCATGAAGTCTTACATAACAGATGAAATAAAAAGAATTAAGTCACAAGTTGGAAAAAGTAAAGTTTTGTGTGCTTTATCTGGCGGAGTAGATTCTTCAGTAGCTGCAGTTATGTTGCATAAAGCTATAGGAAAGCAAATTTTTTGTATTTATGTTGATCATGGCCTTCAAAAATTGGGGGAAACCCAAAGAGTAAAAAAAGTTTTTGGGAAAGTATTTAAAAAAAATCTTGAAATTGTTGATGCAAAAAAAATATTTTTATCAAAACTTAAAGGGGTGGTTGATCCTGAACAAAAAAGGAAGATTATAGGTAAAACATTTATAGATGTTTTTGAAAGAGAATCTAAGAAACTTAAAGGTGTAGACTTCCTACTTCAGGGAACAATTTATCCAGATATTATAGAAAGTGTTTCAATAAAAGATGCAAAGACTCCAATCAAAAGTCACCATAATGTTGGCGGTCTTCCAGAAAAGATGAAAATGAAACTTGTAGAACCTTTAAAGTTTTTATTTAAAGATGAAGTTAGAGCATTAGGAAGAGAATTTAAAATTTCTGCAGAAATTTTAAATAGACAACCTTTCCCTGGTCCAGGTCTTGCAGTCAGGGTTCTTGGAGAAATAACTCAAGAAAAATTAAGTATTTTAAAAGAAGCAGATAGTATAGTAACAGAAGAAATTATGAAAGCTGGCTTTTATGAGAAAGTTTGGCAATCATTTGCGATAATGT
This sequence comes from Candidatus Endomicrobiellum cubanum, assembly GCF_031278955.1. Classification (NCBI taxonomy): domain Bacteria; kingdom Pseudomonadati; phylum Elusimicrobiota; class Endomicrobiia; order Endomicrobiales; family Endomicrobiaceae; genus Candidatus Endomicrobiellum; species Candidatus Endomicrobiellum cubanum. The sequence goes on from NZ_JAITJM010000013.1 coordinate 30,751, forward strand.
TGCCTGTTAAAACTGTTGGAGTTATGGGAGATGTCAGGACGTATGAGTATGTTATAGCTATAAGGGCTGTAAATTCTGATGATGCAATGACTGCAGATTGGGTAAAACTGCCTTATGAATTACTTGAAAAGATGTCTTCAAGAATTATTAATGAAGTTAAAGGTGTTAACAGAGTAGTTTATGATATTTCTAATAAGCCTCCGGCAACAATAGAATGGGAATAATGAAAAAATTAGTTTTGTACTGCATAATGTCTATTTTACTGTTGTTTGCTTGTTCTAGTCATGGTAACAAAGCAAAGATAGAATCTATACAGATAAAGGGATCTGATACTATTGTGAATCTTATACAGGTTTGGGCTGAAAATTTTATAAAATCTCATCCTAACTTAAATATCAGCATCACAGGTGGTGGCTCTGGCACTGGATTTGCTTCTTTAATAAATAAAACCTGTGATATCGCTATGTCTTCTAGAGAAGTAGAAGACATAGAAGTTGCTTTAGCCAAACAAAATAATGTTAATCCTATAGGCTTTAAAGTAGGTTTAGATGGTCTTGTTGTTATTGTTAATCGAGATAATCCCGTTACTCAATTGACTTTAACTGAACTTAAAAATATTTTTATGGCAAAGATTACGAATTGGAAAGAAGTAGGTGGTCAGAATAGAAAAATAGTTATTCTTTCTCGGGAAGCTAATTCTGGCACTCATATGTTTTTTAAAGAACATGTTATAAGAAGTGGTTATGCGAATTCTTCAGATGAATTTTCTGTACATTCTTTAATGATGCCATCGTCTCAAGCTGTGTATGATGAAGTTTTGCAAAACCCTAATGCATTAGGCTATGTTGGGATGGGGTTTGTTGATAATAAAATAAAAGTTATATCCGTTGCCGTGGATGAAAATAGTAAATATATTTATCCGACCCGAGATACAGTTGTTAATGGTTCTTATCCAATTTCTAGACCTTTATATTTGTATACTAATGGTAAACCTGAAGGCATAATAGAGATGTTTATTGATTATGCTGTATCTGATGAAGGGCAAAAGATTGTTGTTGACACAGATTTTGTTCCAATTAAGAAGGACTAAAGTGAGAGAATATTTAGATTATATTATTGAAACAATAGTTTTTATATGTGGTATGTTGTCAATAGTTTTTGTTGTTTTAATTTTTTCATTTTTGCTTAAAGAAGGTTTATCTTTTTTTAAAGATTTTAGTTTTGTAAAGTTTATTACAAATCAGTTTTGGTATCCAAGTTCTACTCCTCTATCTTTTGGCATATTGTCTCTAATATGCGGTTCGGTTTTGGTTACATTAGGGGCTTGTTTAATAGCTGTTCCAATTGGTGTAATGTCAGCCCTTTTTATAGCTGAGATTGCTCCTAAAGGAGTTAGAGATATATTAAAGTCTTTAGTTGAACTTATGACTGCAATTCCTAGTGTTGTTATTGGTTTTGTAGGTATGGTAACAGTAGTTCCTTTAGTTAAAAATATTTTTAATCTTCCAACAGGACTTAGCGCTTTTTCTGGTTCTATAATGCTTGGCTTTATGGCAATGCCTACAATTGTTACGATATCTGAAGATGCTATAAGATCTATTCCTTGGCAATATAAAGAGGGAGCTCTTGCTTTGGGTGCTACAAAATGGCAAGCGCTAAGAAGAATAATCTTAAAGGCTGCCATGCCTGGCATAATAGCTGCTATTATGCTTGGGATAGGTAGAGTAATAGGAGAAACGATGGCTGTTATGATGATAACAGGGAATGCTGCTCATGTGCCACATTCAATTTTTGATCCAATAAGAACAATGACGGCTACAATAGCTGCTGAAATGGGTGAGACTGTGCGAGGTGGCGTTCATTATAAATCGTTGTTTGCTATAGGTCTAGTACTTTTTTTAATTACTTTTGTAGTAAATTTTGTAGCAGATTTGTTTTTAGGTAAAAATAAAAATTTATGATAAGACTTAGCCCTAAATTATCTCAAAAACTTTCATATATACTTCTTTTTATGGCAACAATATTAGCTATTGTTCCTGTTTTGGTAATTATGTTTTTAATTGTAAAAAATGGTGCTTCTGCTATTAGCTGGGAATTTTTAACTTCTATGCCAAAAGATGGTATGCGTTCTGGAGGAATACTGCCTGCAATAGTGGGTACTTTTGCTATAGTTATGTGTGCGGTTGTTATTACTCTCCCTATAGGAGTTTGCGCTGCAATCTATTTAAATGAATATGCAAAAGATAACTTCCTTACTAGAGTAATTAAACTTGCGATTGTAAACTTAGCTGGCATTCCTTCTGTGGTTTATGGTCTTTTTGGGCTTGGGATTTTCGTCATGTTTTTTAAACTAGGTGTTTCTATTATAGCTGGAGCTTTAACTTTATCTATAATGGAGCTTCCCGTTATTATAACTACTTCTAGAAATGCTTTAAATAGTGTTCCTAAATCTTTTAGAGAAGTAAGCTTATCTCTAGGTGTGAGTCGTTGGCAAACTATTAGGCACATTGTATTGCCAAATGCTCTCCCTGGAATTTTAACTGGAACAATTCTTAGTATAGCAAGAATTTCTGGCGAAACTGCTCCTATACTTTTTACTGCAGCGGCTTTTTATGTGCCGCATTTACCGAAATCTATATTTGATCAAGTGATGGCTTTACCTTATCATTTGTATATAATTTCAACACAAATACCTAATATGCCAAAAAATATTATATACGGAACGGCTCTTGTTTTAATGATGATGGTTTTAAGTATAAGTTTTGTTGCAATTTTTGCAAGAGTTTATTTTAGGAAGCACAGGAAATGGTAAATAAAATTGAAGTAAAAAATTTAAGTTGTTTTTATAATAAAAAGTGTGTTTTGGATTCTTTAAGTATTAATGTTGTAAAAAATGAGATTTTAAGTGTTATAGGTCCTGCAAATAGTGGAAAAACAACATTTCTAAGAACTTTAAATAGAATGAGTGATTTGAATGTATCATTTAGTAGAATGGGGGAAGTTTTCCTTGATGGTGAAAATATTTTTAATGTGAATATGGAATCTTTAAGAAGACGCGTGGGGATGCTTTTTGCTATGCCTATACCTCTTCCTATGAGTGTATATGATAATATTGTGTATGCTCCTAAAAGACTTGGATTAATTAATAAAAAATCTGATATAGATGCTCTCGTTGAACAATCTTTAAAAGATGCTTCTTTATGGAACGATGTAAAAGATAGACTGCATACGTCTGCAATGAAAATGTCTGGAGGACAACAGCAAAGACTTTGTATAGCAAGAATTCTTGCTATTAACCCTGAAGTTATTCTTTTTGATGAACCTTGTTCAGGTTTGGACCCTGTGTCAACCGCAAAAGTTGAAGAATCTATGTTAGAACTAAAACAAAAATACACAATAGTGCTTGTAACTAATAATGTAAAACAAGCATCTCGTGTTAGTGATAGAACTGCTTTTTTTCTTATGGGAAAACTCATAGAGGTTGATAAAACAGGAGAATTATTTGTTTCTCCAAAAGAAAAGCAAACAGAGGGCTATATAACAGGAAGATTTGGATAATGTCAAAAATTGCGATAAAAAATTTTAATCTTTATTATGGAAACTTTCATGCTCTTAAAGATGTAAATATTTATATAGAAGAGAACAGAATTACAGCTATGATAGGACCGTCTGGCTGCGGAAAGTCTACATTGTTAAGATCTATTAATAGAATTAATGATATAATAGAAGGAGTAAAAACAGCAGGAGAAATAAATATAGACGGTGCCAATATTTATGATAGAAATATCGACGTTGATTTTTTACGTAGAAGTGTTGGAATGGTTTTTCAAAGACCTAACCCATTTCCAATTTCAATTTATGAAAATGTTGCTTTTGGTTTGCGAGTTAACAGGATTACGTCAAATAAAAATATTATTAACGAAACAGTTGAAAAGAGTTTAAAAGCCGTCTTGTTGTGGGATGATATAAAAGATAAATTGCGTAAGTCAGCACTTACTTTGACGCTAGAGCAGCAACAAAGACTTTGTATAGCAAGATTAATTGCTGTTGCTCCCCGTATTATTTTGTTAGATGAACCTTGCTCTTCTTTAGACCCTGTTGCGACAAGAAAAATAGAAGAGCTAATGATGCAGTTAAAAAAAGATTATACAATTGTAATAGTTACTCATAACATGCAACAAGCTGCTAGAGTTTCCCAAGATACAGCATTTATGCTTTTAGGTAAACTTATAGAATTTAATAAAACTGATAAAATATTTACAAATCCGTCTGAGAAAGAAACTGACGACTATGTAAGTGGCAGATTTGGCTGATTAAAATATTAAAAAGTCTCTCTAAATGTTTTTAGAGAAACTCAATGTCTTAGTTTAGGAGATGTTATGCGTCATTTTGATATTGAAATGAACGATTTACAAAATCGTCTTCTTGACATGGCCAGTCTTGTTCAAGAAATGATTAGAGCTGCTACTGTAGGGCTTTCAGGGAAAGATTTAAAACAAGTAGAAAAGGTGTATTCTTTAGAAAAAAAAGTTAATATACAAGAGATAGTTGTAGATGATAAATGTTTAAAACTTATAGCTTTAAACCAACCGGTTGGTACGGATTTAAGGTTTATAACTTCCGCTATGAGAATTAATAGCGATCTTGAAAGAATTGGTGACGAAGCTGTAAGTATCAGTAGAATGGCAAAAGACTTAGTAAAATATAAAGAGTTAAAGCCTCTTGAAGATATCCCTAATATGGTTCTAGCTGTTGAGAATATGGTTGTAGAATCTATTAAAGCATTTAATACAAGTGATGCCGACCTTGCTTTTACAATACTTAAAAAAGATGATGAAGTTGATAAATTAAGGGATAAAATTATTGATGATATTAAGAATATAATAGCAAGTTCTTCAAGTTCTGAACTTATCCAAAAAGCCGTAGATTTGATTTTTATTGCGAAAAGTATAGAAAGAATTGGAGATCATGCTACAAATATTTGTGAAGATATTATTTTTATGGTACATGGCAAAGATGTACGTCATCCGAGGGCAAATAATAAGATGTAATATTAGACAGACCTGTTAATGTTTTTAAGAGACACTGGAGTAAACTATGAATCATTTTAAACTAATAGTATGTTTGTTGCTGGTGTTTGTTTTTTTTGGCGCTTGTAGAAAAAATGTTATAAGTACTAAATATGATGTAGTTGTTTGGCATTGGATGCCAGAAAAGCAAAAAGCTTTTGAAGTTCTTGCAAAAAAATATCTTCAAGAAACAGGCATAAGAGTTGTTTTTAAAAATTACTATCCAAAGGATGTATATAGAAATAAGGTATCGATGGCGCAAGCGGCAAAAGAACTTCCTGAGATATTTAGCCCTCTAGCAGACAAAATAGAAATTGCTTCATTTATACAAGAAGGTTTTATTGCTAACCTTTCTAAAGATTTAAATGAAGAGTCTTGGAAAGATGTGTTTTTTGAGGAAGCTTTAGTAAAAGATTATTATGAAAATGGAAATGAGTGGAATATAGACCCTGGAATTTATAGTATTCCATTAGATATGCAATCTTTAATAATTTTTTACAATAAAGACTTATTTGCTAAAGCAGGACTTGATCCTAACATCCCACCTTCTATTTGGCAAGAATTCATTGAAATTGGGAAAAAATTGAAACAGGCCAATATAAAACCTTTTGTTAGTGGTTTTGCTCAAGGCTGGTTCATTGGATCTTTTGCTAAATTTTATGAAATGGATATTTTGGGCCAGAAAGGTATTTTAGAAACAATAAATGGTAAGCTTGCATATACAGATGAAAAGTGGGTTAAAATATTTAATCTTTTTAAAGATATGCAAGATAACGATTTTTTTGCACCAAGTATAATGAATATGACTAACAATGAAGCAGAAAAAGAATTTGCATCAGGAAAAGCTGCAATGATATTTGGAGGTTCATGGGCATTGCCTATGTATGCAGATGCTAAGAAAAAAATTAATTTAGGCATATTTTTACCTCCTCCAGTCTCTAAAAGTTCTTATGTTAAAAGCTTTACCTCTGGAGGAACATATTTTTATGTAAATCAGTCTTCTCCTAATAAACAAAAAGCTATAGATTTTTTAAAATGGTTGACTCAAATCTCTCAGCAGGTCCTTCTTTCTCAAGAAACTTTAAGTATTCCTGCAAATAAAGAAATAAAAGAACAGCTTCCTAAAATATTAAATATTTTTTACGATAATGCAAAAAATGCTTATCCTCCTTTACCAAAACAGGAAAGTTGGCAAGTAACTAATTATTTTAGTACAAATTTACAAGCTATTATAATTGGAGAGAAATCTCCTGTTGAAGCAGCTAAATATGTTCAAGTAGAAAAACAGAAACAAATAAAAAATTAAATGGTTGATAAATAACCTTGTGCACATAATTCTTGTAAATTTTTTGACAAGGCAAGGCAAGGACATAGGGTTTATCGTGTGATAAACACAAGTTTTCTAATGCAGCAGAATCCAAAATGGAGCACTAAGAATATAAGTTAAGGGTTTTAATAGTAGACCCTAAAGGAAGAGATTAGTTTTATGTCTGATAAAATTATAATTTTTGACTTGGGTAATGTTATATTTAAATTCGACCTGTTTAGATTTATCAAATTGTATATTAAGAAAGTCCCAGATGATAAGAAAATAACGGATTTTAACGCACTAAGTCCAAATTGTTTAAAAACTGCTCAGGTGTATGAAACTGGAGATATATCATCTTTGGATTTTTATGATCAGCTTGCAAAAGAAATGCATTATACAGGCACATATAATGAATTTGCAGTTGTGTGGAATAATATATTTGAACTTATCCCAGAAACTGTAGATGTTATAGCTTCTTTATCTGGCAGATATCATTTGGGGATATTATCAAATACCAATGAACTTCACTTTAATTTTTTAAAAGAACGATATCCTCAAGTTTTTTCTTTGTTTGATAAAATATTTCTTTCTTATGAAATGCGCTTACGTAAGCCTGACCGCGAAATATTTGAAAATGTGATAAAACATTATAATGTTTTGCCGTCAAAAATATTTTTTTCAGATGATTTAGAAAGGAACATACATGCCGCACAAGAAACAGGCATAAAAGCATATGTTTATACAAATACTATGGAACTTGTAAAGCAACTTAAACAGGAACAAATTGAAATATGATAGATTTTGGCGTAGCATTAAAGAAGCAAAATGAACTTGAAAAAAAATTTGAAAATATAATATTAAAAAGAGTGACATCAAAGAAGAATTCATAAGGTCTACAGGTAAAGGTGGCCAAATGTCAATAAAGTTTCAACAGCTGTTTATTTGAAGCACATTCCTTCCGGAATAGAAATAAAATGTTCTAAAGAAAGAAGTCAAGGTAAAAATAGATTTTTTGCAAGACGTTTGTTAGTTGAAAAATTAGAAAATCAAGTTTTAGGGATTATTTCTTCTAAGCGTAAAGAAATAAAAAAAATACATCAACAAAAAAAGAAGCGTTCTAAAAGAGCAAAAGAAAAAAAATTTACAATTAAAAAAGAAAACTTCTATAAAAAAAGAGATGAGGAAAAAAGTAACTTGTTAAAAAATACAAGTAATATAAAGTTACATTATGAAGGGCATAGGAAAAGATTAAAAGATAAGTTTTTTTCGAATGGTTTGTATAATTTAGCAGATTATGAAGTTTTAGAACTGGTTTTGACATACGTTGTTTTAAGAAAAGATGTGAAAATTTTGGCAAAAGAACTAATTTTTAATTTTGGAAGTTTAAAACAGGTTTTTGATGCAAGTCTCAAAGATCTAATAAAAGTTAAGGGAGTTTCAGAAAACATTGCGACGTTTATAGTATTTTTAAAAAAGTTTGCTTCTTTTTACTGTTTCTTAGATATAAAGAAAAAAAGTGTTTTAGATTCTCCAGAAAAAGTTTATAGTTATTTAATGTCGTCTATAGGTACAGAACAAGTTGAAAAATTTTATATTTTAAATTTAAACTCTAAAAATGAAATTTTATCTTGTTTAGAATTAGAAAGTGGAACTGTAAATAAAACATATTTAAACACTAGAAAAATTGCAGAACTTGCTTTAAAACATAATGCAGTATCTGTTATAATAGCTCACAATCACCCTTCAGGAATTCTTGTTCCTTCTAAAAATGATGTACATTCTACTTATAGCATAAAAAAAGCTTTAGAAATTATAGATGTTTTTTTACTTGACCATATAATAGTTGCAAACAATAAATATTTTAGTTTTAAAGAACATAATCTTCTATGCAAAAGATGAGTTGTAAGTATAATTTATTATATGTCAATGTTAGTATATAAAAGAAAAAATCGCTACATTGTCAGGGTAGCGTGTTATTATGCATTACAATAACTGTGTTTACACTGTAAAAGGAGAGTAGAATGATAAAACACGTAGAGGGTTCAAATGACAAACACTCAGTTTTTCTTTACACCTTGAGTACTTGTGTTTGGTGTAAGAAAACAAAGCAGTTTTTGCTTGATAAGGGTATTAAATATAGTTACATTGATGTAGATTTGCTTGAAGGTGCTCAGCAAAATAAGGTCATGTCAGAGATTTCTGCAGTTAATCCACAAGGGGGATTTCCTACTATACTTATAGATAAAGTAAAGACTATAGTAGGCTATCAGCCTGAAGCGATAAAAGAAATTTTACAATAGAGGATATATGGAAAATATAAAATCACCGCAAGAATTGAGAGTATTTTTAGAAACAAATGCTAAGGATAAAGGTTATTATTTAAACCAGGATACTTCTTTTGTTAATGCTTTGTTAGAGGGCCTTATAAGAAATTTAAATCGCTATGGCTATTCTTCTTGTCCGTGTAGATTGTCTACGGGAGACTACGCGTTAGATTCAGATCTTATATGTCCTTGTAGTTATATGGAAAATGATATACAAAAGTATGGATCATGTTTTTGTGCTTTATATGTATCAAAAGATGTGTATGAAAATAAAAAAACAATTTCATCTATTCCTGAGAGTCGTCCAAAAGAAAAAAATTTTGATGTTAACTATTCTCATGTTAGTTCTAAAACTAATGCAAAAGAATGGAAATGTGCTGTTTGTGGTTATAAGTATTTAGGTGATAACCCTCCAGAAAAATGCCCTAAATGTGGTGCATCGAGGGAATTTTTTAAGTAGGTTGATTTGTTATGATAATAGTAAACACAGGAAATGGTAAAGGTAAAACAACTGCAGCTATTGGTCAAGTTGTACGTGCTTTAGGACATAATTTTAAAGTGTGTATAATACAGTTATTTAAGAGCGATATATTTTATGGTGAGCAAGGTATCTTAAAAAATTTAGATGGCTTAGATTTTTTTAGTTTTGCAAAAGAACATCCATATTTTAACCATGGTATAAGTTTAGATACTGTTTTGAAACAGTGTTTAGAGGCTTTAGACAAAATAAGAGAAATTTTAAAAGGCAACAAAAAATACGATTTAATAGTATTAGAAGAATTTAATATAGCCTTAAGAGACCAATTTATTGATATTAATATTTTTTTAAAATTATTAAAAGAACTATCTTATAATTCAAAAATTATTGTTACAGGTAGAGGAGCTCCTCAACAATTAATAGAAATTGCTGATTTGGTTAGTGAAATGAAAGAAATTAAACATCCCTATAATATTGGCAGCAAATCACAAAAAGGTATAGAGTACTAAAGGCTTGTCTAAAAACCTTAACGTATGTCCTTAGTGTGCATTTTTCGACACTGCCGGTGGTGCTTATTATATGATAAGTTTTGCTGTTTTTGCCTTACTTTGTCAAAAAATTCACAATAATTATGTATGCATTAGGGTTTTTAGATAGATCCATAATTTAAAATATGAACAGTAAAATATTTTTTATTATCTTGATGTTATTTTTATTTTTTTCTAAATCTTTTTGTAAAGAGTATAAAAGGATTATTTCTTTAGCACCATCTGTAACACAAAGTTTATATGAATTAGGCTTGGAATCTTTTGTTAAAGGCATAACTACATTTTCTAAAAAAGGTACTACAAAAAAAGAAATTGTAGGAAATTTGTTAGAGCAAGATATAGAAAAAATAATTTATCTTAAGCCCGACTTAATTATTGCAACTAAAGATGGAAATATTCAAAGAACAGTTGATATGCTAAAGCAACATAATTATAATGGGTTTGATATTTATGTAATGGAATCAGCCCAAAGTTTTGATGATATTTGCACTAATTTTTTAAAGTTGGCAGAAAAATTAGGAAAATATAGAGTATGCTGAAAATATCATAAAACAAGCAAAAAAATCTCTCAAAGAGTCTTATGATAAAATGAGTATTAATAAAAACCTAAATGTCTTTTGGCAAATAGGTGCAATGCCTTTATATACTTTAGGGAATAAAAGTTTTATAAATGATTATAATTATTACACAAAAACTAAGAATTTGTATGGGGATATAAACTTAAAATATTTTTCTGTTGATATTGAGAACGTTCTTGAACGTAATCCAGATATTATAATAATCATTAATATGGGTTATCTTGGTATTAAAGAAAAAGAGATTTGGCAAAAATATAAGTTGTTAAACGCTGTAAAGAATAATAAAATTTTTGTTTTAGATGAAAAAGATTTGTTCATGTTAACGCCTTTAACATTTTCAAAAAGTGTAGAAATTTTAATAAATATTATTTACAGGTCTGTATAAAAACTAGCACAAAGGTTCTGTATAATGTTTTTCAAAAAAAAGATGTTAGTAATTTTTATATGTTTAACTATTTTATTGATATTTTCAATGCTAATTTCTCTATGGATTGGAACAACTAGTATATCAATATTTGATATTAAACACTTATTTGCTGTGAGAAAAGATATAAATCTAGAAAGAACAATTTTTTATATTCGTTTACCTAGAGTTGTTATGGCAGTTATTACAGGCGCAACTTTATCAGTAAGTGGTTGCGTTTTCCAATCTATATTAAAAAATCCGTTAGCTGATCCGTTTACTCTGGGTATTTCTGGCGGCGCTGCTTTTGGTGCTGCGATAGCTTTTGTATCAGGATTGTTTACCGTAGCGTCTGCTATTTTAGTTCCCTTATTTGCTTTAGGAGGTGTTTTAATTTCGGTTTTTATAGTTTATTTGTTAAGTTCTTATAAAAACTTTGATTCCAACTCTATGATATTGTCTGGAGTTGTTGTAAGTTATATATTCTCTTCTCTTGTAATGCTTTTATATGTTTTAGCGCCTTCTCAAAATGTACAGGCCGCTGTTATGTGGCTTATGGGGAATCTATCTTATGTAGATATTAATATCCTTCCAGTTGTTTCTATTTTTGCTTTTATTGGTGTATTGCTTTTGACTTTTTATGGAAATATTTTAAATTTAATAGCTCTTGGTGGCGAAAAATCTAAAACAGTTGGTGTAAACATAAATCAAACTATAAAAATTTTATTTGCTATAGCATCGATTATGACAGCTATTACTGTTAGCATGTGCGGCGTGATAGGTTTTGTAGGACTTATGATACCTCATATAATGAAAAAAATTGTTGGAGTAAACAATACTGTTTTAATACCAGCGTGTGCGCTTTTCGGAGCACTTTTCCTTTTAATTTGTGATACTGTAGCAAGAATTATAATTCTCCCTATACAAGTACCAGTAGGTGTTGTGACAAGCATTATAGGGGGAGTATTTTTCATTTGTTTATTTGTTAGAATGAAAAAAGAGACAAAATGATAAGAATAGAAAATGTATCTGCAGGGTACTTAAAAAAGCAAATATTAAAAAATATTAATCTTAATATAGAAAAGAATAGTTTTTTTGGTATTATTGGTAAAAATGGTTCTGGCAAAAGCACACTATTAAAAGTTATAGCTAGAGTACTTAGACCTTACAGTGGTAATGTTTTTATAAATTTGCAAAATATAGATTCATTTTTAAGGAAAGATTTTGCACAGCAACTTTCATTTTTGCCACAATATGTAGACACATCATTAAACTTGCCAGTAAAAGACTTTATAATGTTTGGAAGATATCCATATATGAAGGTCTTTAAAATTCCTACACAAAAAGATTATGCAGTAGTAAATAAAGTAGTAGATTTTTTAAAATTATCGCACTTTTTAAATAGGGAAGTTAACGAACTTTCTAGTGGAGAAAAACAGTTAGTTTTAATAGCTCAAGTTTTAGTACAAGAGACAGATGTCATTTTATTTGATGAACCTACATCTTATTTAGACATAGGTAAACAAAATGCTGTTTTAGGGGTTTTAAGAGAGGTAAATATAAAATTTAATAAAACTATTATATTGAGTTTGCATGATTTAAATGCTGCTAGCGAATTTTGTGATAAGGTAGCATTAATGGAAAACGGCAAAGTCTATAAGTATGGAAAAACAAAAGAAGTTTTGAATGTGCAAAATATAGAGAAGATTTATGATGTTAAAGTTATTGTGGGTGAAAATCCCATCTCAAAAAAAACATTTGTGTTACCTATAACTAATAAATAAAACAGTGATTAAGAATATATTTTAACTACTTGTTGTATGAAAAACAAAATGCTATCTAAAGTTTGCAGATATATTTAATCAAAAAAATCATTGATATTTTTTTATACATTTTGTATTCTAAATAATACTAGGATGTTTCTAAAAACCTTAACGCATATTCTTACAATGCCTTTTTTGGCACTGCTGCGTTAAAAACTTGTGTTTATTAACGATAAACCCTATGTGCTTGCCTTGCTTTGAAAAAATTTATAGCGATTATACACATTATGTATTAGACCCACACTTTTAAAAGCATACTTAGTTTGTGTTTTAAATTAAAACATTTTTAGATTAGAATGATTTTCTTTTATTTTTCAATGATAAAATACTAGCAATATAAAAGTTGTTGTAATAGCATATCTGAATTTTTTACTTTACTATACTAATAAAATAAATAAAAAATCTTTTTAAAGGAGTTAGTATGGATTTAGATTTGTTTAATGAAAAACAAGAAGCTTATTTTGCTAATAATGCAAAAACTTTTATAGCAATACCTGACTTGCCTGAATCCTTGCAACCTCTAATTGACATTGCCAATAATATGTGGTGGTGTTGGAATAGTGATGCAGTAGAACTTTTTAGAAGAATGGATAGAGACTTGTGGGAAGAAACTTACCATAGTCCCAAAATAGTATTTGAAAAAATTTCTCAAGAAAAATTAATTGAATTATCTCAAGACGATAGCTTTATTTCACAAATTGAAAGAGTTAAAAATTCTCTTGATAGATATATGAATATGCGCACATGGTACGATCAAGAATGTACGGATTATTCTAATTTTAAGTTTGTGTATTTTTCTACAGAATATGCTATACATGAAAGTCTTCCTATATATTCTGGAGGACTTGGAATTTTATCTGGTGATCATTTAAAATCTGCAAGTGATATGGGACTTCCTCTTGTTGGAGTAGGCCTTTTATATAAATATGGCTATTTTAAGCAATTATTAAGTAGTGACGGACTTCAACAAGAAGAACATATTGAAAATAATTTTTTACATATGCCTTTACAAGTTGTAAAAAATGAAGATGGATCTGAGCTAATAATAGAAATAGATACCAACGTAGAAAAAATATATGCAAAAGTTTGGAAAATCCAAGTAGGCAGAATTCCTCTTTACTTATTAGACACATATCTAGACAAAAATTCTGATTATATGAAAAATATTACAGGACAGCTCTATGGTGGAGATAGGGATATGCGTATACGTCAAGAAATTGTTTTAGGCGTTGGAGGCATGAAACTATTAAGAGCTTTAAATATAGAACCTGATGTTATACATATAAATGAAGGACATTCTGCATTTTTACTTTTAGAAAAAATTAGACAATATATTAAAGATTTTAACCTTTCTTTTGAGGCTGCTTTCCAAATGGTAAAGAGCACAAGTGTGTTTACAACTCACACCCCAGTACCAGCTGGAAATGAAGTTTTTTCAGCTGATTTATTTCTTAAATATTTTGACAAACTTTGTAAAGAGATTGGAATCACAAAAGAACAGCTTTTGCAATTGGGAGCTTTTCCTACCAAAGATTATAAAAATTTAAAAGATTTTTCAATGACAATTCTCGCTTTAAAAACTGTAAATAAGGCTAATGGTGTAAGCAGATTGCATTCAACGGTTTGTAGAGATATGTGGCAAGGTATTTGGGCGAGTCTTCCAAGAAAAGAAATACCAATAACATACATAACAAATGGGATACATACCAACACTTGGATTTCCTATGAATTTTCAGGGCTTTTTAATAGATACCTTGGAGATGCTTGGAGAGATGAGCCTGCAAATCATGCTGTTTGGGATAGGGTTTGGCATATCCCTGATGCAGAGTTGTGGAGAAGTCATGAAAGGAGAAGAGAACGCTTAGTTTCTTTTGCAAGGTCAAGACTATGTCATCAACTTGAAAGAAATGGTGCATCACAAAAAATGTTAAGTTATGCTGATGAAGTTTTAGATCCAGATGCACTTACAATAGGTTTTGCACGGAGGTTTGCAACATATAAGAGAGGTAATTTAATATTTAAAGATTTGCAAAGAATAAAGAAAATTCTTACTAATAAGTATTTTCCCGTTCAGATAATTATTGCTGGTAAAGCACATCCTCAGGATACTGCTGGTAAAGCAATAATACAAAATATAGTAGAATTATCTAAAGATCCAGAACTTGTACATAAAATAGTATTCTTAGAAGAATATGATGTAAATGTTGCTCACTACTTAGTACAAGGTACAGATATTTGGCTTAACAACCCTTTAAGGCCGGAAGAAGCTTCTGGTACGAGTGGTATGAAAGCTGCAGTAAATGGTGTTATAAACTTTAGTGTTTTAGATGGTTGGTGGTGTGAAGGTTATAATAAAAATAATGGTTGGACTATAGGTTCTATAAATTATTATACGGATAGAGCTTATCAAGATGAAGTTGAAAGTAATGATATTTATGAAGTTTTGGAAAAAGAAATTATTCCATTATTTTTTACGCGTGGACAAGATGGTATTCCTAGAGGATGGATACAAAAAATGAAATTTTCTATGCAAACTTTAGGCTCAGTATTTAATACGAATAGAATGATTGAAGAATATACAAGAAAATTCTATATTCCAACTTCTATACAGCACAATAAAATGATGCAGAATAATTTTGAGCTTGCAAATAAAAAAGCTCAATGGTTAAAAAATATATATACTAGTTGGGACAATGTTAAAATAATTTCATATAGTGATAATATGTCTAATGAGGTAAAAATATCCAAAGAAGTTACTATTAACGCTAAGGTATATTTAGGTGAACTTTCTCCAGATGATATATCTGTGCAAGTTTATAGTGGATATATAGATACAAACAAAGCTATAAATAGTGCTGTAGCAAATGAAATGTATTTAGTTAGTAAAGATGGCGATAATTATATTTTTGAGGCTAAGATCATAATTGATAAGGTTGGCAAAAATGGTTATACAATAAGAATTTTACCTAACTATAATGGAGAGATTCAATATATACCTGAACTAATTAAATGGGTATAAAATAATGAGCTATGATTTTTTGCTTTAGATGGTACTTTAGTAGACTCTCAAATGGGTTTAACAATTATTGTAAATTTGATTAGAGCTGATTCTGTTAGGTGTAGAGCAAGTTAGGGCTTACTAAGGTAAATTTTTACAAGCCAACAGGGGACATATTATATTTTCACAGCAAACTTTTTGACTTGAGTTTTTGCGGAATCAGAT